>JAICWZ010000084.1 GCA_025966355.1 Thermomicrobiaceae bacterium | reverse complement strand
CGCCTACTCCTTCATCCCGATCTGGCTGGCAGGGTCGGCCCGCAGAACCGCCCATGCTGGAATGACGTGAGCGATGATCGAGAGGAGGGCCGCAACGGTCACAATCGCGGCCAGTGGCTCGAGCGGGATGGCCAGGGCAGAGCCGTTGCCCAGCAGACCGACGCTGATTGAATAGACACTGCCGACGCCGATCGCGATGCCGGTGGCGGCACCGATCAGCAGCACCAGAATCGACTCGCTGCCGATCATGAGCAGCACCTGCCGCGTTGTCGCGCCGATCAAGCGCAACAGGACCAGCTCTCGCGCACGCTGCCCCATCGACATGATCATGGTGTTCACCATGGCGAGGCCCGCGAGCCCGGCCGTCGAGCCGATGATGAGATAGATCGCCCAGGCGCCAGAGACGAGGGATTGGTGCATCCCTGCGACGTACTCGGCGCGCGTCGCCGTCCGGAGTTGATACCCATCACCGGCCAGTGCGTTGATCTGCTGCGTCACCGCGGAGGCCTCGGTATCGCTGTCAAGATCGACGAATACCGCCTCGGCAAATGGCATTGTGACGTGCGGCATCAGATCCGATTGTGGTACCAGCGCGTCACCAATCCCGAGCGAATTGGAGAAGATGCCAGCCACTGTTAGCCGTAGCGGTTGCTGGTCTTCGGCGTAGAAGGTTGCCGGGTCTCCGAGCTTGAGATGCGCCGCCTTCGCGAACTGCTCGCTCAAGAGCACGGTCCCAGGCCGGAAGTTCGGTACACCACCCTGGGCGAACTGCAAGCGCATGACCGCGCCGGTCGCGGCCGGATCAAGCCCGATCAGCGCAACATCTTGTTCGACGAAGCCGCCCGAATGGGCATCAACGATCAGGCCGCCGGACGGGACGAGTGCGGTGGTCGCCGCGACGCCCGGAAACCGATCGATCGCCGAGGTCACGCCGAGCGGCAGTCCGTCGTTTGTCGGGACGACCACCAGATCTGCCTGCACGCGGGCCGCGGTCTGCTGCGTGGTTGCATCTTGTACCGTCGCGAGCAGGCAGAACATCAGGCTGGCGAAGCCGACCGACAGGATCATCGGTGCGACGACCGATGCCATCCGTTGCGGCAGCCGGAGCGCGTTCCAGCGGGCGAGTGCTCCGGTGATCCCGCCGGCGAACGCCAGCAGCCGGCCGGGAAGCAAGGCGAAGGGCAGCACGACCAGCGGACCGAGGATCGCACAGCCGACCATCAGGAGCGATGCTTCAAGCATCGAGATGGCGACCGCTGCATCGGTGTCGAGTGACGGTTCGATGCCGAGTACGGCAAGTCCGCCGATGATGCAGGCGAGGCCGAACAGGAGCCGCGGGATGCCGATGAAGCGTCGTGGCGCCGCTGCTTCTCGGAGCGCCTCGATCGGTCGGATCTTCGCGGCGCGTCGTCCGGCACCAAGCGCGGCGATCAGGGCGATGCCCAGCGCCGCACCCAGCGTGATCGGCACGGCCCAGAACCAGAAGGGCGCCGTGAATCCGTGCGGCGCCAGTCCCCGGCGTATCGCGAACCAGGTGAGCGCCCGTGCGAGTGGCGTACCGAGTGCTATGCCGATCAGGGTGCCAGCGAACGTGAGGACGATGGCTTCAGCGGCGATCATCGTCCAGAGCTGCCGAGGAGTCACGCCGATCGCTCGCTGGAGGCCGATCTCACGGTGCCGCTGTTGAATCGAGAAGGCGAAGGTGCTGGCCAGGATAAAGATCGATACGAACCCGACGAAACCGGCCAGCGAGCCGAGTATGGCGACAAAGTCGCCGAGTTCGCTGGCACCGGAGGCGACATCACTTTGTGCTCGTGCCCGACCGCTGAGCACATCGACGTGTTTGCCCGCCAGCGCGCCGGTTACGCGCTTTTTGAGCGCCGCAACATCGGTGCCGGGTTGGGCGAGCACACCGATCAGGTCGGCCGAGTCATTTGCGTTCGCCAGTCGTAGCGCGACGGGCGTCGTGAAGAAGATGGTCGCCTGCCGATCGAGTCCGCGACCGCTCGGAGGTGAGGCGATTCCGACCAGACGGTACGTCGTCGGAGCTTCACTGCTGACGATCGTAACGCGGTCACCGACTGAGAGCTTCCCCTGTTCGGCGATCGCGGCGTCGACCACGATTTCATCGTCCGCGCCCGGTGCGTGTCCCGCCACCAGGTGAAAAGGCGCCAGTGCGGCGGACACCCAGGGCTCGCCGCGCGGCGTGGCATCCGCCGAAACCACGATCGGGTCGCCTGCCGCATCGAGAGCCTGCGCGTAGGTCGTCACATCCGGGATGGCGACCGCCACTCCGTCGAGGCGCGCGATCGTGCTCGCCAGTGCGATCGGGATGCGCGGTGCGAGTTCGGTCTCTTCCGGCTCGTGGTGATCGAGCGTGATGGTGGAGTTGGCACGGATGACCAGCGCGGTCGCTCCGAGCCGGGGTGTGACGCCAGGGCCGTCGCTGGCCGCCTTGATCAGCATTATTGAGGCGTAGATCATCGTCACCGAGATGATCACGGCAAGAAGCGAGCCGGTCAGGTTGGTGCGCCTGGAGCGCAGAGATGTCCAGAAGAGTCGAAACACGCGGTTAGCGCTCCAACCGTGTGAGCCGGGCTGCCACGGCATCGGCGGTCGGGTCGGTCGTCTCGTCAACGATCTGGCCATCGGCGAGAAAGAGGACGCGATCGGAGAAGCTCGCCGCGACCGGGTCATGGGTCACCATAATCATCGTCTGACCAAACTCGTCGACGGTATGGCGGAGTAATTCCAGAATGTCGCGTGCCGTACGTGTATCCAGCGCCCCGGTCGGCTCATCAGCGAACACCACACGTGGACGCGGAGCCAACGCCCGGGCGATGGCCACTCGCTGCTGTTGCCCGCCCGAGAGTTCTGCCGGTCGCTGCTTCAGCCGATCGTTGATGCCGACCTGGGTCACGATCTTATTGATCCAGTCTCGGTCAACACGCTTGCCGGCCAGCCGGATCGGGAGTTCAATGTTCTGCCGCGCGTTGAGTGATGGCAGGAGATTGAACGCCTGAAAGATGAAGCCAATCTGCTCGCGGCGAGTGGTGGTCAACGTGGGTTCTTTGATCCGGTTGAGCTCGACGGTTCCGAGGAGCACACGTCCGGTCGAGGGTTTATCGAGCCCGGCCGCGCACTGGATCAGGGTGCTCTTGCCGGAACCGGATGGCCCCATGATGGCGGTAAAGCTTCCTGCAGGAAACTGCTGGTAAATGTCCCGTAGCGCCGTCACGGCATGCCGTCCTTTGCCATAGGTCTTGCTCAACCCCTGCAACTCAATGGCCGGGAAGGCATCCGTGGCCGGCCCGATTCTCGCGTTCTCGGCGCGGTTTTGAGTTGGTCGTGATGTCCGAAATATCATGTGTACTGTCATCCTCTACACGAATGCGCACCATGCGGTACGTAGTTGCAGTCTAGGTCGACCGCTGGTTGTATATGAACGGGGAGGGCAGGGAAATTTGTTTGGGGGCTAGCCCTACCGTGTGGCGCTGTGGGAAGCGCACAGGCAGAGTCAGTGGATCGAACGGGCTGTCGAAAATGAGGACCTTCATACGTCGTAGAGATAGAAGCGGCAATCGGACCGCTTCTGGAGCGGCGAAAAGCCGGAACCAAGGAGGCTCAACGCAATGCGTTATCTACTTCTGCTCTACTGTGAAGAGAATGCCTGGGAAGCGATGTCGACGGAAGAGCAGCAGAGCGCCTTTAGCGCCTACAACTCGCTCACCACTGAACTGGCATCGTTGGGTAAGCTTGGGGCGAGCAACGCCTTGCAGCCAACCACCACCGCCACGATGGTGCGGGTGCGCGCTGGCGAGGTGTTGACGACCGATGGACCGTACGCCGAGACGAAAGAGCAGGTCGGCGGCCTCTATATCTTCGATGCCGAAGATCTCGACGAGGCGATCAAGTGGGCCGCTCGCGTGCCGAGCTATGGGAACATGTCGGTCGAAGTGCGCCCGATCATGGAAATGAATTAGCGCTGACGTGTCCGGCCCGTGACCGCGTTGGTCACGGGCCGCCTGGATGATGATGACGACAACCCCGGCAGAGATCGACCGGCTTTATCGCGAGGATTACGGGCGGATCATCGCCTCGCTCATTCGTGTCTTCGGCGATTTCGATATCGCCGAGGAGGCGATGCAGGACGCGTTGCTGGCCGCGACCGAACGTTGGCCGCTCGACGGCCTGCCGCGCAACCCGGCGGCCTGGATCACGACGACGGCGCGGCGCAAGGCGATCGACCGGTTGCGCCACGACAAGACGCGCGCCGCCAAGCAACACCTGCTGCAATTTGAAGCCGAACTCAAGGCGATTGACACGGAAATGCTCGACGATTTCGAGCGGTCGTCGCTGCAGGACGATCGTTTGCGCCTCATCTTTACCTGCTGCCACCCGGCGCTGAATCTCGACGCGCAGGTGGCGCTCACCCTGCGCACGCTCGGTGGCCTCAGCACCGGCGAAATCGCGCGTGCCTTTCTCGTGCCGGAAGCGACGATGGCGCAGCGGCTGGTGCGGGCCAAGCGGAAGATCCGCGATGCGGGCATCCCCTATCGCGTGCCGTCCGATTCAGCGCTGCCGGAGCGCATCCACGCGGTGCTGGTTGTCATCTACTTGATCTTCAACGAAGGCTACCTGGCGTCGAGTGGCGATGCGCTCGTGCGCCAGTCGCTCTGCGCCGAGGCGATCCGGCTGGGGCGGCTGCTGGTCGATCTGATGCCGGACGAGCCGGAGGCGCTCGGCCTGTTGGCCCTGATGCTGTTGCACGATGCGCGACACGAGGCACGGACGAGTCCCGATGGCGCCTTCGTGACATTGGAGGAGCAGGATCGGACGCTCTGGGAACAGGGCAAGATCGAGTTGGGCGCGACGCTGGTCGAACGTGCGCTGCGGATGCGACGACCTGGTCCGTACCAACTCCAGGCGGCGATCGCGGCGCTGCATTGCGAAGCTTCTTCGGCGGGGGAGACGGACTGGGAGCAGATCGCCATTCTCTACGCCACGCTCTTTCGGATGACGCCGACGCCGATCGTGGCGCTCAATCATGCCGTCGCGGTCGCTATGGCGCACGGGTACGAGAAAGGCCTCGCGCTCATGGACGAACTGGGCGAGACCGGTAAAGTCGATGGCTACTATCTGTTTCATGCGGCTCGCGCCGATCTGCTGCGGCGAATGGAGCGCAACCTGGCGTCCGCCGCAGCCTATCGATCGGCGCTGGATCTGGTGAGCAACGATCTCGAACGCGCCTATCTCTCGCGTCGCCTCGACGCGGTCACTGCTTCGATCCCCGAGATATAGCGTTGCCGGGCGCGTGCAGGTTCGAGCGGGGCACGACGTCATTGGACTCGGTTTGGCCGGGCGTCGTGCTCTCCTCGGCGATCGTCCCGAGGCCATGGCGCGAAACGAGCTCGCCTCCGAGCCAGCCACCCAGCAGCAGCAGCGCCAGCCCGATCGCATTGAGCGCGACCGCCAGAACGAGCTGACCGCCTTCCGGCGCGTTGGTTCCACCGCGCACCACCACGCTACCGATATACGGAAGTGTGGCGCTGATCATCACCAGCATGTGGCGCGTGGCAGTTCCCGACGCCGGATGCCCATCCGGCAGGACGATGTATTCGATGAAGCCGGTCAGCGCCGTCGGTACCACCGCGATGAGCCCGGCCACCTGACTCCAGAAGGCAAATTGCCACCAGATGTCGTTGCCGCTTGCGAGCGCCACGATGTCCCACACCAGTGAGATCGCCAGTAGCGCGATCGGGAAATCGGTCAGCGGCGGATGAGCCGAGTGGCCGCGCAGGCGCGGAGCGTTCTTGAGCGGGCGATTATCCATGGTGCGCTATGCCGCCAGTCCGATAAGCAGAATTAAGAATGCGACAACGGCCAGCGCGCCATGACCGAGCACCAGCGGCGTCGAGAGCGTCTTGCCGCGCAGGTGCATCGAGATGAGCGTGAAGCCGCCCAGCGCCGCCACCAGGAAGATGATCAGGGCGACACCGGCCGCGCCGAAGCTGCTCGCCTGAATGACGGCGATCAGGAGCACGATCAGGCCAACGGCCGCGAACAACCCATGGACCAGTGCGAGCGAGAGATTCGGCATCCGCGAACGCAGATGCATTGAGGCAAGCGTCAGCCCACCAATCGCCGCGATGGCGAAAAGAATGACCGCCACGGTTTCCATCGTTCTTCCCCTTTTTCTCGAGTGACTATTGATCGTCGATAACGCGTCGCGGTCGCTTCAGCAGCGTCCGCATATGCTGCAACCAGCCGTCGTTCCGCCCACCTGGGCCGACGGCCTCGAGCACGGCCGACGTTTCCGGCTGGATCAGCCGGGTCAGTTCGTCGCCGATATCGCTGATGACCGCCGCCAGCGCGATGCTGTGGCGGATAAACCAGCTCGCCATTTCGACGAGCAGATGCTGCGACGTGCGCACCGCCAGCGCGTCGCCATCCTCACCGATCTCGCCGGTGAGCACCTCGCGATCGTCGGGCACAAGCGTGAACCAACGGCGTTGTTGTTCGCTCATGACCTGATAGCGATAGACGCGGCCCCTGCAGAAGCCGCATTCCTGGGTACAGGCGGCGAGACACAGCGTCGTGATCTCAACGCCGCGATCCTGCGCACCGGCGAACTGCGGAGCGAGCGCCGCCGCTTCGTTCGGCCAGAGCGCGACGAGGAGTTTCTGGTCGGCCGCTTCGATCAGTGATTGTGCGTGGTCGATCACCGCCGGGTAGCCGCGTACGTTACCGATATAGTCGTATTCAGCCGGTTTCGGGAGTTCCATGAGCGATTCGCGCGCCCGCTCGAGCGTCTCTTCGGTCGAGCGCGTGAGCCGGGAGAGCAGCTCTTCGGGTGGCAGCGGGGTGTACTTGGCGCCGGCTTCGTTCTCAACCCGCAACACCGCGCCGCGCTCTTCTAATTGATCGAGCACCCGATAGATATCGGCGCGGCGAATGCCGGAGTTGCGCGCCAGTTCGTAGCCGTTGACCGGATTCTGCTGTAGCAGCGCGACATAGGCGCGCGCTTCGTATTCGGTAAATCCGAGCCGGTGCAGCAACGCGGTGGCATCTGTCATGAGCATCTCCATAGTAGTTGGTATTCCAACTACTCCACTATAGCGGCGGATTTGGTGACTGTCAAGCGATAAGAAGCCGCGTGATTCCCGTAGGGGCGCGATTGATCGCGCCCGGCGCGCCGTTCAGGCGGCGTCCGTCCTCCCCGTTGCGATTGACGTGGCGTTTGGGGATCGGCACCGTGTCGAACGGTGCGCGTATACGCGGCGATGGTGGTGAAATACGCCTCGTGCATGCGCACATCGGCCGGGCGTCATCAATGACGCCCCTACGGAACCTTCGGTCGTTGCATCCGGGCGCGACGAAACCTATAAGAGCGGCTATAGTCGAATAATAGCGTGAAGCTTCGAGGTTGCGAGGGCGAAGGAGGCGTGCATGGTCTGGTCGAATGGCGGGGAGACGCATCGATCGACGGTGATGGGGCGGCG
>JAICWZ010000338.1 GCA_025966355.1 Thermomicrobiaceae bacterium | reverse complement strand
GTCTGCCACCAGGCGAGCTTCAAGACCAGATATGCGAGGGCCACCATCAGGGAGACGATCGAGAGCGCAAACCCGACCATCGTGGCGAGCCGGAGCGGGACCTTGGAGTGGCTGGTGACCCCAAGCATCGCCATGTCGTAGAGGGTGAAGAAGTTGTTCTTGGTTCGCCCCCGGATCCGAACGGGCTGCACGTAGGTGATCTCGGCGCGCTCATACCCGAAGTCGGTCACGAGTCCGCGGAAATAGGGGTATTGCTCGTCGGTCGCGCGGAACTGCTCGACCACGTCGCGATCGTACAGGCCGAAGCCCGTGAAGTTGTGGACCAGCTCGACGTCAGATGACAGCTTCGCGACGAGCCAGTAGTACGCCTTTCGGACGCGATACATGAGCCAGGATTCGTGGCTCCCGTTCTTGACGCCGATGACGACCTTGTAGCCCTCTTCCCACTTGTGGACGAACTGGGGGATGAGCTCCGGCGGGTCCTGGAGGTCAGCGACGATCCCGATCACCGCATGCCCGCGCGCCTGGAGGAAGCCGTGATAAGGCGAACGGATCTGCCCGAAGTTGCGCGTGTTCACGATGACCTTGACCCGAGGGTCCGCCGCCGCCAGCTCGCGCAGGATTCCGACAGTTCCGTCCGTCGAGGCGTTGTCGATGAACAGGTGCTCGTATGTGTAGTCCTGGAGCGGCTCGAACACCGCGCGGACGCGCTCGTACAACGTCTGGACGTTGTCCGCCTCGTTGTAGCACGGGGTCACGACGCTGATGCTGATATGCGGCATGGCAGCCTCAGCACGGGATTTTGCAGTCCGAGGTCGCGAATCGCGGCAGCGATCGAATCGTGGTGCAGAATCGACGCGACGACGATCGTCGTGCCGCTCGATCGAAGCTCCTGGGGCGGCAGGATGGGCAGTCCACGCAGCCGCTGGCCCTGGTTGATAGGGTTGCTGTCGACGAACGCGACGAGATTCGCCCGTCCGAGCTCGGTGTCTGCGAGAAGTTTCGCCGTCAGTTCACCCGTTCCCCATACGATCACGGGCGCACCGTCAGGCAGGGCCTCGCGCAGACGGGTGTCGATGTCATGCATCAGTCGTTTCGATACCCGAACATAGTCGAGGAGGCGGTCCCGCAAGTCGGGGTCCTTCTCGATCTCGCTCCCCGCCTCGGGATCTCGCCGCGCGAACCAGAAAATCGCCGGATACGGCATCCCAGGAGCCGACAGAATCTCTTTCGACCCTGAGCGGAACGGCGCGAATCCTGCCCGCCGCAGCAGATTGGCAAGCGACGTCAGTGAAAAGTGATTGATGTGCTCACTGTTGAAATCCTGAAAAGGCGACCAGACGAAATCCACATAGCGCGATGCATCTGGAACCTCGACGTACACAATCCCGGCTGAGTTCAGATGTGCCTGGACATGGGCAAGCGCCGGTTTGAGATCCCGGACATGCTCCACCACGTGCGAAAGCACGATGATGTCAAACGGCTGTCTTGCCGACGCCAGATCTGACAGGGATCCGACAAACGCTTCGACGCCAGGGATCCTGTTGACGTGCTGCACGCAAGCGGGGGAGGGATCGACGCCCGTCAGGCAACGGTATCCAAGCGCGGACAACGCGGAGAGCATCTGTCCATTCGCACAGCCAATATCCGCAATGCGCGAGGACCTGTCCGGCACGACGGATTCAATCTCCATGGCCATGTCTCGGAACCGGCCGATATCTCTCTCGTTCACGGTGGAGTGTGCGGCAGGTCCTGCGGCATAGCGCGACCGCTTCGCGTACAAGTCGTCGTACTCGCGCTGTGTGACCGGCGTGTCGGCGAACGCCGTGCCGCAGCGGTCGCACGCGACAACGTCGCACGCCGGCGCGAGGTTCTTGTCCTCGGTCAGCACGAAATGCAGTGAATGCAGGGGCTCGGCCTGACGGTGGCCGCACACCGGGCACTCACGCAGGGTTTGCTTCTTCAAAGTCCTCGATCCGTGATCCGCGCTCGCATCGTCGGGCTGTACGCGTACGGGGTGTCGACCATGTCGATCGTAATCGGTTCGTCAGCGAGGCACGCCTTGATGATCACCTGGCCGCGCATCAGCTCGCGGCACGACAACTGCTCCTTCTGGAGCGGTATGGCCATGTACAGATCCTCGTCGCAGATGATATCGCCGACCTTGAGATCGCGTTTCGCGTACACGCCGCGGACAAGCGAGTCGAGATAGCGCAGCTCCTTCTCGGGAATGTTGCGCCGCTGCGTGCCCGGCGCGCCGCACATGGTCCGAACCTTCTGCCACGTCTGAAACCACGTGTCGATCTGGTCGGGCAATGAGCAGTACGGTGACACCTTGGACGTGCCATCGTCGATGTCGATATGACGCTCAAACGTCCGCGCACCCTTCGCGTAGGCAATCGCGATAGATGTCGTCCAGTCGTGGCATTCGTGTGTCGAGAAGCCGATCGTATGCGACGGGTACCGCTGCTTCAGGAAATCGAGCTGGTTCATTTCCAATTCGTTGTCTTCGGTCGGATACATCGCCACGCAATGGTTGATGGCCAGCGGGATGTGGCGGTTGTCGAAGAACGTGACGAGGTCGTCCATGTCTTTGAGCGATGACCCACCCGTCGACACGATGACGGGTCGATTCACCTTGGCGATCTTTTCGAGGAGAAACCAGTCGTTCAAATCCGAACTCGCTACCTTCATCACTGGCAAACCGAGCTCGACGCACATGTCAACGGAGCCTTCGTCGAAGGCCGTCGCCATTGGAATGCCGCCGCCCTTGCGGATCGCGTTGACGAGGACCTGATACTCGTCCTGTGTGAGCCGCGTATCGAGCGTCTTCTTGATGTAGCGAATGTCGGTGCGGTCGCGGAATGATTTGTGAATGAACGTGTCGACGTTCCGGATCTGCAGCTTGATGGCCGCCCGCACGTTGTTGAACCGGACGACACGGCTGTACGCCTCGATAATCTTCAGACCGCGCTCGACGCTGCCCAGATGGTTGTTGGCCATTTCCAATACGAACAGGTCTTCAAAGAAATCGCGTTCAATCACGACCGCACCTCTCTATCAGTCTCGTGGTCCCATGGACCTTCATCCGGGACGGCATACAACACGGTGTCGAAACCTTTGAAACCATGCGACCGCAGATAGTACCGATAGCCGCGCATGGACGGCCAGTTCGCGAGCAGCAGTGGGATGTGCCACAGGTGGGCAGGACGGTGGTAAGCGCAGATGGCGAGGTGTGGACGGTTTTGAAGGATCAGCGATCGCGCTCCCTCCAGTGCCTC
>JAICWZ010000363.1 GCA_025966355.1 Thermomicrobiaceae bacterium | reverse complement strand
GGACTGAGGAAAGAGCGTTTCATATCGTCCCAGTCCCGCGGAAGGGAACTCGTCTACGGAGCCCGGGACCTCGGTCCCGTGGCGGCGGCTACCCCGCGCTATGCGTCGCCGCATCGCCCTTTCGCTTGGCCCAACTCACCGAGGCGGTGGCGTTGTCGAATTGCTTGACGAAGGCGACGGCGTAGCCGACGACGCGCTCGATCCAGATCTGGCCCCGCTCGGCGGTGCCGACGCTCGGGTCGCCGTTGGCGCCGCTTGGGAAGAGTTCGTCGAAATCGAGATAGATCGTGCCACCGACTGGTTGGCCCTCGATCTCAATGGTGTTGTCGCGGCGCGGCTTGAAGGCACCATTCATGATCGGATCACGCCCCGCCATCAGGTCGAGCCGGACGTCGTCCGGGAACATGGCAAGCATTGCTGAGGTCTCCGGCTCACCGCCGTGGCCGTAGACGGCGGCTGCGTCGTCATAGGTGTCGCGCATCAGGCCGTAGCCGAGGTTCCAGGGGTAGATGCTGCCCATCACGATGCCATGCTCGCGGTGGAGATCGCGCGCGACCTGCTCGCACGATGTCTGATTGCCGCCATGATTGTTGACGAAGATGAGACGCCGGAAGCCCTGACGGATTAACTCGGTGCAGACATCGCGCAGCACCGCCGTCAGCGTGGCCGGTTGCACCGAGATCGTGCCGGGAAAATTCCGAAATGCCATTGAGACGCCATAATTGATCGCTGGAGTGATATAGGCCCCGGTCTCCTCGGCCGCGCGCCGTGCTACGAAACCGGCCACCATATTGTCCGCGTTGACCGGCATATGCTGCCCGTGCTGCTCCACGGTCCCGACCGGGATCAAGAGCACCGGGTTTGACGGCACGAGCTGCTCGACTTCCTTCCAGCTCAACCGCCCGAGTTCAACGGTTCTCCGTTCAGCCATCTACGTTCCTTTCGTTCATCACGCGAACGGCACGTCCCCGCGTCCCACGTTCGCGTTGGGCCAATCTCCGGGCCGATCGCCCGATGCCGAAGCTGAATCAATTCGTCTCCGGCATACCGCCAGAATACCGCGACCCGGCCAGAAACGGGGGCCCTGTAATTGGTGGCCTCAATCTTGACCGAACCAACCATGATGCCGCCTCGAGCGGCAATCTCCGAACATTGGAACGTGGGATAACGGAGCAAGCGAACTGGTACCGGAACCGGCGAATATGCCGTACGAATGATGGGTATTGTATTGTTATATGCGCACCCGCACTCATCGCTTGCGCCGTCTGATCGACACCTGGAGGGCGATTTGGAAATGACCGAGGAAACGATCCCGGGTATGACGAACGTGGAATCGCTTGATCTCTTTCGCCTTCTGGTTGCGAGCGTCGTTGACTATGCGATCTTTTTGCTCGACCCGGCGGGGAATATCATGAGTTGGAATGAAGGTGCGGCGCGGATCAAGGGATACACGCCCGATGAAATCATCGGAAATCACTTTTCGATCTTTTACCCTCCACACGATATACGACGTGGAAAGCCGGACTATGAGTTGCGCGTCGCGGCCGATGAGGGGCGTTGGGAAGACGAGGGCTGGCGCGTGCGCAAAGACGGCTCCCGCTTCTGGGCCAACGTTGTGATTACGGCCCTGCGAAACGACGAGGGAACGCTGGTCGGTTTCGCGAAGGTCACGCGCGATCTGACGGAGCGGCGGCAGGGTGAAGAAGAGCGGCGCCAGCTCCTGGTGTTGGAGCGAGAATCCCGGGCGAAGGCCGAGGCATCGCTGGAACGACTGTCCGCGATCCAGAGCGTCACCGAGGCCGCCCTCAGTCATCTCTCCCTCGATGGACTCTTGAACACCTTGCTCGATCGAATCGCGGAGGTGCTGGCGGTCGATACGGTCGCCGTCCTGCTCCTGAACGATGAGGAGCAGGTGCTGGAAGCGAGGGCCGCGAAAGGAATCGAGGAGGAAGTTGATCGAGGGATCCGTCTCCCCCTCGGCTACGGTTTCGCCGGTCGGATCGTAAGCGAGCAGCGACCGATCATCCTCGACGACGTCGCGCACGCGGCCGTTCTCAATCCGATTCTTCGTGAAAAAGGGATCCGATCGCTGCTCGGTGTGCCGCTCCGGATCGAGCAGCGGATTATTGGCGTTCTCCATGTTGGAACGCTCGTCCCGCGACGATTTCGGGACGACGACGAGCAGTTTCTGCAGATCGTGGGCGACCGGGTTGCGCTGGCCATCGATCATGCGCAGATGTTTGAAGCCGCGCAGGTCGCGAAGGCGGAAGCCGATCGCTCGCGCGCCCGTCTTCAAGCAAGCGATGAGTTTCTTTCCATCGCAGCGCATGAACTGAAGACACCGATGACCACCGTCACGACGGCGGCTCAGCTTCTCCTCCGTCGCGCGTTGCGACCCGGAAATGAGCTTTCACCCGAAGTGGAGCGACGGATCATCACGATTGGTGAGCAGACCGCAAAGCTGGCTCGGTTGACCGACCAGTTGCTGGAGACCACGCGTCTGCGGGTTGATCGCTTGCCAATCGAACGCGAGCCGACAAATCTGACGGAATTGGTACAAACGCTCGTATGCCGGTTCCAGGAGCAGACGGCGAAGCAGGAACTTATCTTTCGGGCCATACCCGATCTCTGCGCGGATATCGATCCGCTCCGGATCGAACAGGTCATCTCGAATCTTCTGGAAAACGCGATTAAATTCAGCGGTGATGCTCCGCGAATCGAGATTGACCTGACGCAACCACATCCACGTCGTCTCGTCGTTGCGGTTCGCGACTACGGAATCGGAGTACCGGAAGAGAGCCGCGCACGACTGTTCGAGCGCTTTTATCAAGTCCACAACGAACAGCCGCGTAAGGGACTCGGATTAGGCTTGTATATCAGCCGCCGGATCGTCGAGCATCATGGTGGAATGCTCACGGCCGAGTTCCCCGCCGATCGCGGATCACGCTTTGTCGTCGTTCTGCCGACCGATGGCGATGACACTGAACTCGGAGAGAGCACTCGTGAGCGAACCCGAGTCATGTCTCCCTGACGACGGTCTTCCGGTCTCTGCTCAGTCGTCATCGATCGAT
>JAICWZ010000352.1 GCA_025966355.1 Thermomicrobiaceae bacterium | reverse complement strand
GACGTTGCTGTGTGAGCGGCTGCCGTCGGTCGATCATCTGCGCTTCGTCAACTCCGGCACCGAAGCGGTCATGATGGCGATCAAAGCGGCACGCGCGTTCACCGGCAAGCCGGACATCGCCAAGTTCGAGGGTGCCTATCATGGCGCCTACGACTACGTTGAGGTGAGTCTGGCGTCATCTCCGGACAATTGGGGCGATCCAAACGCACCTGCCGCGACTGCCTATGCGGCCGGCGTACCGCAATCGGTACTCGATGAGGTCGTCGTGCTGCCGTTCAACCGGATCGATGAAACCCGTGCTTTGCTTCGCCAAAACCAGGGGCGTCTCGCGGCGGTCGTCGTCGATGTGATGCCGTCGCGGGTCGGACTCGTGCCGGCGTCGCCCGAGTTCATCGCCGCGTTGCAGGACGAATGTCGCGCGCTTGGGATCTTGCTGATTTCGGACGAGGTGATCTCGTTCCGCGTCGATTATCGCGGAGCGCAGGGAGTCTATGGCTTCGAGCCGGATTTGACGACGCTCGCCAAGATCATCGGCGGCGGCTTCCCGGTTGGCGCCATCGGCGGGCGACGCGAGGTCATGGCCGTTTTCGATGCCGCCGAGCACAGCCCACTCGTGCCGCACGGTGGCACATTCAATGCCAATCCTGTCACCATGGCGGCCGGTCTGAAGGCGATGGAGCTGCTGACGCCGGACGTCTTCGAGCGCTTGAATCGTCAGGGCGAGCAGTTGCGGCAAAGCCTGAGTGATGTCATCCGCCTTTCGGAGGTCGAATGGCAGGTAACCGGCGCCGGTTCGCTCTTCCGGCTCATTCCGACGCGCGCCCCGCTCAGCGATTATCGTTCGGCGCACCTGGACCGCGAGCAATCCGAGCGCGCCGCCGCCTTGCACTGGGAGCTGCTGAACCGGGGCATCTTTATCGGCTCGGGTGGCTTCGGCTGCCTGTCGACGCCGATGGCAGACGGCGAGGTCGAGGCGGTCGTACGAGCCGTCGAAGAAACGCTCCGCACCGGCGATCTTTGAGGGAGAACGCTTCATCGGTGCTGCCGAACGCGCGCCCGGATGCTATAACCGCTGCGGTATTCGAAACGGTGGCGTGCGGGACGCGACCGGACAACGCGGAGGAATGCATGGCAGCGAGCGGTGGCCCATACTTGTTGATGGCGGTTCTGTGCGAGCGAGCGCAGCAGGACCAGTATGGTTCGTTCAGTGTCATGAACGTGCTGGAGCAACTGGTCGCCGGGACTGATAGTCCGGATGCGCCGGAAAAGATGCCAACCTTTCGCTTCCAGGGGAATCTCGCCATTTCCTTCGCCTCGGGGAATGCCAGGGGCGACCATACACTATCAATCGTGCCGGTCGAACCGTCCGGTTCGCGACTCGATGCCGTGACGCAAGTCATTCAACTCAAGGGTGAGGATCATCGAGCGACGTTTGTGTCGAACGTTTCGATGGATATCAGCGACGAAGGAGTTTACTGGTTTGAAGTTTCGCTCGACCGGCGCCTCGTGACGCGCATTCCGCTCAAGATTCGCTACGAGCGAGCATACGTCCAGCCGTGGTCAACCTACATGCTTGAGCACTGACCACAACACGAATGGTGGCAACTGCTCAAACGTCCGCGGCCACCAGCGATAAAGGAGCGATAGGATGCCGATCCACGCGGCGATCTATACGAGGAACGAATTCAACGACAAGGGCGAAGTCATCACCGATGTCGCCAAGCAGGAAGCAAGTTGCCGGAAATACGCCGAGAAACGGGGCTATCTGATCACGCGGGTCTATCAGGAGTCGAACGTCGGCCAGGACGAGGAGCGGACCGAACTCCGTTCGCTGCGCAGCATGATTTGGAAGCGCGGGATCGACGTGCTGCTGGCGACGAAGCCGGATCGGCTCTATTACGACACGAACCGGCTGGCGAAGTTCGCCAAGGAAGCCGATCTGATGAGCGTGCGCCTGGAGTTCGTCGAAGCGCCGCTCGACGACGAGTACTGGCTGCGGGAGTCGTGGTGAGCCGTGGCGCGCGACGGCCGGGATCTCATCGAGGTCGTGCGCGACGTAGTACGCGCGGCCGGGCTTGGCCCGACTGATCGACTTGTCGTCGGGTTGTCGGGCGGGGTCGATTCTCAGACGCTGACCCACGTGCTGGTGCAGCTTCGGACAAGCGGCGACGGACCGGAATTGCACCTCGCGCATGTCGACCACCGCTTGCGCCCCGGCTCCGCGAACGACGCTCATCTGGTTTCACAGTTTGCACACGAAATGTCTCTCCCTTTGGACGTGATTGCGGTCGATGTCAATGCGTGGCGTGCCATGCAGGGTCAGGGCGTCGAAGCAGCGGCTCGCGCCGCGCGCTATGCGGCGCTGGCGCGGACGGCATGTGAGCGTGGCACTACTTGGGTCGCGGTAGGGCATAACCTCGATGACCAGGTTGAGACGGTGCTCTTGCGGCTGGCGCGCGGCACGAGTCCGGACGGGCTCACCGGGATGCGCGCGGTGTCGCCACGGTCAGTAGCGCTCGAACCGAGCGGAGATACACATGCGTCGATCAACCTGGTGCGCCCGTTGCTCGGCGTCAGGCGCGGCGAGATCGAAGCGTACGCGGCGGCGCACGGGCTCGTGCCGATCATCGATGAGTCGAATGCCGATCCGCGTTTCCGGCGCAATGCCATGCGGCACGAGTTGATTCCGGCGCTCGAACGGATCGTGCCGGGCGCGAGCGCGGCGATTGCGCGCAATGCCGATCTTCTGGCGGACGACGCTGATCTCTTGAATAGCCTGGCCATCGCGGCATTCGAGACTTGTTGCGGGCGATTGGGTAGCACGGTCCGGGTGAAGCGCGACACATTTCGGATCCAGCCCATAGCGTTGCAGCGTCGCATTCTGGTGTTGGTGGTGCGAGCGGTGTCTGACGGGATCGAGCTGACACGCGAGCGTGTCGAAGCGCTCCGAGCGGCGGCGCTTAGCGGGAATGTTGGCAGCCGGATCGAGATCGGACGCGGTGTCGCGGCGCTCGTCGATTACGACGCCGTGCTCGTTGGGCCGGACGATCGGCTCGAGCATCAGTTGCGCCGGAGTCATGGCCTGCCGGAGCTGGAGCCGGGCGCACGGATCACGATTGAACGTTCAATCTCCGTCTCGG
>JAICWZ010000187.1 GCA_025966355.1 Thermomicrobiaceae bacterium | reverse complement strand
GGTTCGGCTGGCGCGCGAGATGTAGATCCGCAAGCACACTTCGTGGGCGGTTGATCTGGGGATCAACCGCCCACCAGCCGCGATCCGCCTGGTCCGCCGTCGCACAAGACTCGCGTATACTTCGTACAAACGTGCCCTCGAGTATCCAGGCCGCGCGACAAGGGCTGACAGGTGACAGACAACGGAGCGCCGGGCCAGGGCTCACGACCGGGGCCGCAACTGGTGGGACGGGAACGCGAGCAGCAACAGCTTCACGCGCTGCTGGAGGCTGCGTTGACCGGTCATGGCTCCCTGGCGCTGGTCAGCGGAGAGGCGGGTATCGGCAAAACGTCGCTGATACGGCAGGTAAGCGCGGGTGCTACCGAGCGCGGGTTTCTCGTTCTGACCGGCGCCTGCTACGACACCGGCGTGCACACATCCTACGAACCATGGCACGAGGTTTCCAACCGCGTCGCGCACGACGACCACCTTCGCGCGGTTCTGCCCGGCGACAACGTGTGGATCGAAGAGGCGGCGAATGCCACGGCGATTCGTACGCGCTTGCGCGATATGATCAACGCGCTTGCCAGTCATATGCCGTTGCTGCTCATTCTTGAGGATATTCATTGGGCCGATTCAGAATCGCTGGAGTTCTTGCGTTTCTTCGCGCGGAACGTCTACGAGCAGCCGCTCGTACTGATCGTCACCTATCGTGACACTGATCTAGCGTTCAACCAGGCGCTGAATCTGATTCTGCCCGCACTTATTCGCGAATCGAACGCCGAGCGGATCGCGCTCCGCGCGCTTGACGAGGACGCCATCGCGACCCTCGTTCAGCGGCGGTACGACCTGCCCGCGCACGAACGGACTCGCCTCACCGCCCATCTCGCGCGCCGCAGCCAGGGCGTGCCGTTTTACATTCTGGAACTCCTGCGCACCCTCGAAGACGAATCGCGTCTCGATCAAACCGCCTCCGGTTGGAGGCTTGGAGAGCTCGATGGGAATCATGTCCCGCTTCTGGTGAAACAGATGCTCGCCACGCGCCTCAATCGCTTTGGCGAGGATGTCCTGGCACTACTTGAACTGGCGTCCGTGATCGGGCAGGATGTCTCGTTGATGCATCTCCAATGCCTGAGCCAGCTGGACAATGACGCATTCGCCGATCTCCTCGAACGGGCACTGCAGAGTCACGTGCTGGACGACGACTCGTCGTCGATGGAGTTGCGCTTTACCCATGCGCTGGTTCGTGACAGCCTGTACAACGAGACGCCGCGTCACCTGCGGCAACGCTGGCATCGCCAGTTCGCCGAGCTGCTGGTGGAGGATGGTCGCGAGCAACCGGCGATCATCGCGCATCACTTTCGCGCGGCGCTCGATCCACGGGCGACCCACTGGTTCATCCGGGCGGGCGCCGAGACGGAATTCATCGCGCGCTTGACCGCAGCGGAGCACTTCGCGGCGGCGCTGGAGATGATGGGGAATGAGGCTACCGTCGATCGCGGATGGCTCCTCACCCGGTACGCTCGAACCATTCGTGGCGTCCAGCCGCATCGATCGTTGGCGCTTCTGGCAACCGCCGGGGCGCTCGCCGAGCAGGCGGAGGATCGACCACTGCTGGCCTATCTCACCTATTCACGTGGGCAAATCCGTGGCCTGGTTGGTGATACAGCCGGCGCCATTGGCGATCTGCGGAGGAGCGTCGAGATACTCGGAGGTTTATCGTCCGACGAACAGGGTCGTCTCGCTCAGTATGAACGCGACGGGTATCATGCCGGCCGAGCCGAGATCGAAGGGTATTTGGCCGCACTGCTGGCGATTGCCGGGCACCTCGAAGAAGCTCAGGCGCGCTGCTCCGCACTGCTCGAGCAGCCCGAGGATTCGACGATGTATCTCTGGATTTCGATGGCAACGACCGCAGCGCTCACCGGACACCCACGCGACGCGCTCGATGCCTTCGTCGCTTCCCGGCGTTCCCTGGGCGTCGTCGACGCCAGCCCGAGTTTGCTCATCATCGCGCTCTACCAACTCTGGATGTATCAGCTGCCGTACGCGGCTGATCGATTGGACGAACGGCGGCAGTTCGCCCGCGATGCTGAGCGGAATGTGGAACGAACCAGCGGCTCGTACGGCGAAATCTCTCCGCGACTCACCTCGCTGCCGTGGCTCTTTCTTGAAGGTGACTGGTCAGAGGCGCGCGAAGTCGCTCGGTCCACGATCGAGACAACCAGCCCGACATCAATTCAACAATTGATCGCCGCCGTTTTCCTCGCCAAACTCAGCCGGGCCCAGGGCGACCACGCATTCGCCTGGCAATTGGTGCAGCGGACCATCCCCACCGGTTCCCAAACACATCCAGGTGATGCCGATCTGGAACCAACGTTGGAGATGATGCGCATCGCGATCGAGCTCTGCCTGGATAATGGTGAGCTGGCCGGGGCCCAGGCCCGTCTGAGCACCCTTGATCACTGGCTCGATTGGAGCGGAGCGACTCTCGGTCGCGCCGAGAGCCATCTCCTCTGGGCGCACCTCTACTGGGCGCTGGACGACCTGCCGCGAGCGCTCGAAAAAGCGAAGCGGGCGCTGGCGTGTACCGAAGCACCACGACAGCCGTTGATTCTGGTCGCGATCCAGCGCACGCTCGGTCAACTTACGGCACTGGCCGGCCGGTTCGAAGAAGCGCGGCGACATCTCGATACGGCGTTGTCGCTGGCTGATGCCTGTGCCGCGATCTACGAACGAGCGCTGACGCTGCTGGAACGCGCCAACGTGGAGCAGCGCGCCGGCGAGCCGGGCGCGGCGCTCGAGGCGCTCAACGCGGCGCGACCGATCTTCAGCCGGCTCGGCGCGGCACCCGCGCTCGTCCGAACTGACGCACTCACGACCCAGCTCGTCGATCGGCGCGGCGTGAGGGCCGGCACCGAGTTCGGCCTAACAGCGCGTGAACTTGACGTCCTTCGTCTGATCGCCCACGGCGGCCGCAACCGTGCGATTGCCGACGAACTTTTCCTCAGCGTACGCACCGTCGAACGCCATATCACCAACCTCTACGCCAAAATCGGCGTCACCAATCGCTCCGAAGCAGTCGCCTTCGCCCTCGCTCACGACATCCGCTAGGCGAACGCTCCCTACGTATTTTCCGCCACGGTCCCCAGCGGCGAATTGCGTGGTTACGCGGATGCGACCGGTCTTCGCCCTCGCTACCGTAGTAGCTGTCCGGGGGATACGGTGGACGGTTGCGTCTGCGGACGCGGCCATCCGGCGGACCCCCGGGCGTTCACCGATGAGTGCGAACGACAGCAAGCGAAAGGCAACAACCACCATGCGACCGGGGATACGTTCCGTGCTCTTTACGATACTCCTCCTGGCTGCCGCGCTCGCGGCCTATGGCTCAACGATTCCGGCCAGCGCGGCGAGCACCATCACCGTCGCGACCTGCGATGAATCGGGGCTGTCACAAGCGATCAACAGCGCCGCCGCGGGCGACACGATTGTCTTTGGCTGTAGCGGCACCATCACATTTCTCGGTGAAAGCGTCTACGTCTACACGATTCAAAAGAATCTGACGATTGATGGCAGTGGCCAGACCGTGATCCTCGATGGGAATCGGCATGGCGGGGACGACTATATTGGTCCCTACGGCTCGTCGATATTCCTGGTAACGAGCGGCGCGACGCTCACGCTTAATGGGCTCACCATTAAGAACGGGGTCGGCGGGACCTATTCGAGTTGCACGAGTGGTTGCCCTCAAACGAACGCGGGCGGCGCGATCACCGTCGAACAGGGGACGGTGACTATCAGCAACAGCACCTTCACGAACAATATCTCGTCCGGCTTGTTCGGCGGTGGTGCGATCATGACCACGCTTGGAACCGTGAACATCGATACCAGCACGTTCAGCAACAACACCGCCTGGGACAAAGGCGGAGCGATCCAGGCGCTCGCCAGCACGCTCAACATCACGAATAGCACCTTCAGCGGCAATCTGACGCGTGTCAACGGCGGCGCCATCAACATTGATGGTGGCACGGCAACGATCAGCAACAGCACGTTCACCAATAACACCGCGAACGCGTGGGGTGGCGCGGGGTCCGGGGGCGGTGTCGCCAATACCGGCGACATGACGATCACCAATAGCACCTTCAGCGGCAACCACGCCGTGGCAGGCGGCGCGATGGCGAATGAGATCGGAGGGCTCAACGTTACCGACAGCACGATCGTGGGGAATCACGCGGACTGGTGGGGCAACGGCATTCTGACCGGGACAAAAGACGAAATCTATCTGGCCGGTGGCGGTACGACGACCCTCAAGAACACGATCCTTGCCAACGGCCCAACGCGTGACGGCGATGGAACCTTTGCGTTCGGCGGCAACTGCGTTACCAACGGCACACTGAACGACGGCGGTGGCAACTATTCCGACGACGAGAGTTGCGGTGCCAGCCACGTCAGCACGGCCGATCTCCATCTCAGCACCCTCGCCAACAACGGCGGGCCCACCCAGACGATCGCCATCGGCTCCGATAGCGTCGCGAGAAACATCGCCTGTATCTCAACCATCAACACCGACCAGCGCGGCTACACCCGCTCGACCACCGGCAACACCTGCGACGCTGGCGCCTACGAATTCGGCGCCATCAATCCGATCAAATCCACCACGCTCAGCGCCATCTCCGGCTCCGGCAGCTACGGCGGGACAGCCACGCTGACGGCCACCCTCAAAACCGGCAGCACGGCCATTTCCGGGAAAACGCTCACCTTCACGCTCAACGGCACGACGGTCGGGACGGCCAGCACCAACGCCAGCGGCGTGGCCACGCTGAGCACCGTCAGTCTCAGCGGCATCTCCGGCGGCAGCCATG
>JAICWZ010000300.1 GCA_025966355.1 Thermomicrobiaceae bacterium | reverse complement strand
GGCCATTGCCTCAAGCAGCGGCAACCCAAACCCCTCGTAGAGCGACGGATAGACGAAGAGCGTGGCCGCGCTGTACCAGAGCGCCAGTTCGTCTCCGGCCGCATAGCCGGTGAAGCGCACCTGATCGGCGATGCCGAGCGCCCGCACTTCTTCGAAGATCGGATCAACTTTCCAGCCACGGGCGCCCGCGACGACGAGCGGCAAGCGCGTGGACGCGTCGAGCCGCGCCCAGGCGCGGAAGAGTGCGATCAGGTTCTTGCGCGGCTGCAACGTACTCAACGCCAGAATGAACTCATCCGGCAGTTGATGCCTGGCGCGAAATCGCGCCAACACCTCGGCGTCTTCGACTGGACGAAGCAACGGATCAACGCCGTTCGGAATCACCCGCACGCGTTCGGGATTCACCCGGTAGAAGCGCAGCAGATCGGCGCGCGTGTTCTCCGATACCGCGATCACCTGATCGGCCTGTTCAACGGACCGTCGCGTCAATGCGTCGAGGTAGCGACGTTTCAAACCCGGATATTGCTCGGGATAGAGCCGGAAGGCGAGATCGTGTACTGTCACGACGGTCGGCCGCTTTGCGAAGTGCGGCGAGACGTTCACCGGCGCATGCACGACGTCGATGCCGTCGCGCGCCAGCAACGCCGGGGCGACCAATTGTTCCCAGGCGATCCTTATTTCCGGCTTACCGGTCGGTACGTGGCTGCGTGACCAGCGAATTCCAGCGCGTCGAGGAAGCGCCTTACCCGAGTGTGGGCCGGCATAGACGACGAAGGTATCGGCGGAGGCGGACGGCAACGCATCGACCAGAAATTCGATGTAACGGCTCACGCCGGCCTGGCGATAACCGGGCCGGAGATCGAGCAGATGACCGAGAATTCCTACTTTCAATGCAGCAACCCCATGTGATCGATGGCTCGCCTGAATGCGGCGGTCAATCGTAGCACACCATTTCGGCTCCTCCGCTCTACACAGGGAGATATGCCGTCAATGCTATACTCTGCGAAACTGGATGTGCGGATTTTGTCCCGTGCTTCTTCAGTCGATCGTGACACTGTTCCTATTCGCCGCACGCTCGACTGGTGATGAGATCCAGGTATGGCAAAGGATCGTACAATATTGCCCTGTGCTGGACTGATTCAAGGATGAAACGGCATTCCTCGCCCCAACCGCAAAGTGCTGCTCCGGAACCGCAGTCATGATCTCTCCAAACGACGGCCAACCCTTGTATGTCGCGCCGGACCGGCAGGCCGAGTTGGAGCAATTCTCCGTCTTCTATCCGTTTACGCTCGATCCGTTCCAGATCGACGCGATCAATACGTTCCTGGACGGCGATTCGGTCATGGTCGCCGCTCCGACCGGCACGGGCAAGACCGTCGTTGCTGAATTCGGCGTCTTCGAGTCGCACCAACGTGGCGGCAAGGTGATGTACACCACGCCGATCAAGGCGCTCAGCAACCAGAAGTTCCGCGATCTGCGCGCCATCTATGGCGACAACGTCGGCCTCTTGACCGGCGACGTGACAGAGAACGCCAACGCCTCGATCGTCGTCATGACGACTGAAGTGCTGCGCAACATGCTGCTGCAGACGCCCTGGGAGCTGGATGCCGTTGATTGCATCATCTTCGACGAGGTGCACTACATCGCCGACAAAGAGCGGGGTACCACCTGGGAAGAGGCGATCATCCTCTGCCCCGATCACATCCAGCTCATTTGCCTCTCGGCGACCGTCTCAAACGCACAGGAGATCGCCGACTGGATCACACGCACGCACCGGCCGATCAAGCTGATCACGAATTTCGAGCGCGCCGTGCCACTCTCGCTCTACTACTACCTCGATCGCAAGCTCCGGCTCGTCATCAATCACGACGGCAATCAGGTGGCCGATTTTCCGCATAGCGGCGGTGAAATTCGACGCCATGTCAGCCAGGGCGGCTATTCGGCTCAGACGCGACGTGAGATCGAAGAGACCGAACCGCAGCCGTGGGAGATCGTGCAGACGCTCGCCAGCGAGCAGATGCTGCCGGCCATCTATTTCCTCTTTAGCCGGCGTGACTGCGAGGATTACGCGCAACGGCTCTCGGTCATGCGCCCGCAACTTGTTCGCGATGAGAACATCCGCCGCCGGATTGATCATATCGTCGACACGTATCTCAACGGTATGCGACCGGAAGACCGCGAGCTCGATCAGGTCAAGGCGATCACCGCGCTCGCCTGTCAGGGCATCGGCTTCCACCACGCCGGTCTTTTGCCGATTCTGAAACAGCTCGTCGAGGTGCTTTTCTCGCACGGACTGATGCAGGTCGTCTTCGCGACGGACACACTGGCGCTCGGCGTCAACATGCCGGCCCGTACGGTTGTCATCGGCCGATTGAGCAAGTGGGACGGCCGCAGGCGACGACCGCTCATCCCGAACGAATTTCAACAGATGGCCGGGCGCGCCGGGCGGCGCGGGATGGACCCGAAGGGCGATATCGTCGTTCCATACAGTCCATGGATCTCGTTCCGCGAAGCGTTAGGTATCGCCACCGGCGACCTCGAACCGGTCCGCAGCTCCTTCGCCATTCGCTACAACACCGTCCTCAATCTCTGGGACCCGCCGCACGGCAACCGCGTCAAGCACATGTTGCAACAGAGCCTCTTCCAGTTTCAGACGGCGCGCCGCATTCGCGATTTGGAAGATCTTGTGCTGGAAACGGGTCGCGAGATCGAAGCGATCCCGCAGGGCTGCCTGATCGGGCTCGATGCGGGCGATGAACTGCTCGACGACTATCGCGGCATCAACTCAACCATCACGACACTGCAGGGTCGCGAACGTCGTCTCCAGCGCGATCTGCGCGATCTGCGCCTCCGGCTTGACGATCGACCCTGGCCGGAGCCGGGCCGGCAGGCGCTGCGCCGCGCCTTCAAGTTCATCGAACCGGGTACGCCGGTCCATTTGCGGCAGCAAGGCTGGGCGATCTACCTCGGTCGTGGGTCGCAAGGCGGTGTTGGACTCTTCCTCACCCAGCAAGAAATCGAGCTGATCGCCGAGTATCGCCAGATCGATTATCTCCCGGCTCCGGTTCAACATTTGGACCTGTCGGCAGCACTCCAGGACGTCGCGACGCCGGTCGAAGAGATCGGGGTGATCGTGGACGCTGCGGATCTCGAACAGCTCTGGCAGGCGTTAGACGAACTCGATCTGCCTGATCTCGATGCCCTGGCCGAGGAACACCGGCGTGAGGTCGAAGCGCGGCTGGGCGCCGAACGCGATGCGCTCGAAACAGAGCTTGCCGCCGTCCGTGAGCAGACCCGCGGTTTCATCGACGCACGTACCGCCCATCCCTGTCACGTCTGTGCGCGGCGGAAAGAGCATCAGAACAATTTGAAACGCATCGCCGCGATTGAGCGCGATCGAAGCGCGATTCAGACCGATCTCGGCAAAGAGCTGACGAACGAGGAGGAGCGCGTCCGGCGCCTCATTCGTGGCATCCGCGACGTGCTGCATCGCTTCGGCTATCTGCACCGCGGCTACCCGACCGCCAAGGCGGACACGCTCGCCAACGTCTTCGATACGCACGGGTTGGTGCTGT
>JAICWZ010000126.1 GCA_025966355.1 Thermomicrobiaceae bacterium | reverse complement strand
GCTGCGACGTGGACTGCGCGAAATCCCCACCGAACTCGCCGAATTCGTCACGCCCGGCAAACCAGCCTAAGTGCGGTTCAGCGCCCGATCGGATTACGACTGCTCCGCCGTTGGGCTGGCGTCTGGCGTGGTATCGGCTTCGTTGCCAGGTAGCGTTCTCGCTCGCAACGCGCGACTCAAGCGACGACGCTCGGGAAACTGACGACTCGGGACCCCATAGCTCGCCGCCCCTCGTAGACGATGTCTCCGTCGAGACAGTTGGCGTTCGAGACGCGACACGGCGAGGCGTACCGATTTATCGGCGGTCGAGGCCGTCGCGTCCGCGGCATGCCGGGGACCCAAATGCTCTTCCTGTAGCCGTAGCTGCGCTTCAACCTCCGGTCGATTTGCATGTTGAATGAGTCGCGGAGATCGAAGCTTGGCTGAGACTGCTGGTTGTCGAGACGACGCGCGAGGCGTCTGAGCTGGCGCTCAATCCGTCGAACTTCCAGCCCGTTGAGCGTCAAGCCGCGAACCTGGAGATTGATTGGCGGCGATTCCTCTGCCATCGTTTACTCCCTTGGGTATCGTTGTTTGAGAAAGTGCTCCGTCAATATCGGACAAAGGCGCCTAATCCGTCGTGACTATCAAGCAGATCCGCCGCCGGGCCCTCAACAATTTCGATGCGCCCCGACTGATCCAGTACATCCAATGCGAGTCGCTCGCGGAGGTCAGGAACCTCCTCGATTTCGGACCCGCAACTCGGGCATGTCGAGGTTGACGTTGTCAATCTGCCGCAATTGCCACACATCGAGACGGCGCCGGACAGGTTGGAGTTCATCACCAACGTATCGACACGGCCATCATTGACCGCATTGAGCGTCTCCTCCAAACCTAAGACCGCCCCACCGGTACCGGTGCGCTCGACAAGGCGCTCAATGGTCTCTACCTCGGCCTCTCGTTCGCGCCGCTCAGACGCTTCGAGCGCGGCCGTCAGCACCTCGCTCTCGCTCGCGGTAACCGGCAGCGGCAGCGATTCGGCGAAGCGGGCTTTGAGTGGTTGGGGAAGGTTGTTCCGCAGCATGTCCACAGCTTCTTCCGTACCCGCGAGGAGGAGCCGATCAAAGGGTTGTTCATGCATCATTTGCATCAACGCTTGGGCTACGTCACGAAGATGCTGCATCGCGAACTCTTCGTGCCTGCGGCGCTGTCGTGATTGACCCATTCCGCTCCAGGCGATCATTCCAGCCTTTCCGGGCGTTGACCGTCCGCCGCGAATGCCGGTCGATCGCGTTCGGCGTGGAAAATCGCCCGCCGCATGTTTCCCGGTGGAATCACTTTCGATCGATTCGTACAGGTCAATCGCTCCGAGATAGGTCATGAACAGTCGTGCTTCACGCTTATCAACCAGCGCGACCGCGACATGCTCGTACTCGTCCATCATCTCGATCAGCGGCGTCAGCACCGGCTGCTGACCCCAGGCCACATCTTGGACCGGGCGGCCGGGCAATGGCACCGCCACAAAGTATTCCGGATCGACCGAGGCATACAGGGCGAGACCAGGATGCCGAGGCGCGAAATGCAGCACGAACTCTTCCGCTCGTTCCACGGCGAGATCGAAGTCCTTGAGCTGGTCTGACTCGCTGGCGGCAAGTTCCGTGCGAACAGCGCGAGTGGAATTACGGAAGAACACGAGATAGTCGCGTCCGGGAACACGTCGGAACGACGTATCCAGAAATACCGAGAGCACACCTCCGCTCGCGGGAGGCGCATCTTGCAAGAACGTGAACGCATTCGGGAGTTCGCGGACGTCGTCATAGATGATCTGTGCCTGAATCATGGCCCATAACGTCCTCAAGTTGGAACTGGCGGATTCGATGTTTGGCACGTTCGCGGCCGGCGATCAAGCGTGTTCACGTTCATCAAATTCTGTGTACGCTTATGAACCCGGCTTCGGCGCCCAAGGTTGGTGGCGCACGGTTTGGGCCATCGAAATCGCTCGGAATAAATGAGAGGGGAGATCCGCGTCAGGCGCCGGTCGTGGTCGACTCATCGGCGTAGCCGACGCGTGTGCGAACGGTCGGCAGTTACCGTGTCACGCCTGTCGAACCACGTTCTCGCCGGAGATGCCGCTCACTGCCGAGCCAGAACGTCGTCCTCGGCTGCGTACTCTTCGGCCGTCGGACCGCCGGCCGGCGGGCTGGAGCGTTCCCAGGCGATCGTCTGGGCGAGGGCGGCGTCGCGGTCGATCTCTTCGCGGAAGCCAAGCTCGGATCGAATGCGCGACGAATCGGCGGCCTTATCCTGGGCCGGATTGCCGGGCGATCGGAAATGCTCCGGTAGTTGCTCGGACGGCAGCAGGAGAATCTGGCCGCTCCAGCCGGTCTGCTTCACGATCAGCTGCAGCCACTCGAGTTCAGTGAGCGATTCCGGTTCCGAGACGTTATAGATCCGTCCGGCGGCACGGTCGTCGGTCACGGCCAGCGCGACAGCCGCCGCGACATTGTCAACGTAGGAGCGGGCGAAGCGGCGCCGGGCGACGACGTCGTCGAGCAGGATCGCCGGCCGGCCGTCGTCGATCCGTTTCAAATACGGCCAGAGCCGGTGCTGCGCGTCGCCGGGACCGTAGACGACCGGCAGGCGGAGCACGGTGCCGGCTAGATCGGATTGGCCGAGCACCAGTCGCTCGACATCGAGCTTGTCATAATGTTCGTTATCCGGCAGGCGTGGACTGCCGCCGCCGTCGCGATAGAGATAGAGTTTCGTGCGCGTGGGCGATTCCTCGGTGATCGGCATCGGCTCGATGTCGCCCGCTTCAAAGCCGGTCAGCACACCATAGGCGTGGTACACATCCATGCTGCTGATCGCGATTAAGCGACGGGCGATGCCGCGCATGGCGTCGATCGTTGCCTGCGCGTCGTAGCCGGTCATAGCGCGCATATCGAGCACGACCTCGGGCGCCAGAGCGCGAAACTCGGTGGCGAAATCGCTCATGTCGGCACGAGCGCCGTGGATGTGCCGCACGCGCTCCGGCAGGTCGGCCTCGTTCTGGCCACGATGGAAGATCGTCACGACGTGGCCCATCCGCTCGAGTCGCCGTACGACGAATGGCCCGATAAACTGCGTGCCGCCGATCACCAGAATGCGCATTGATCCCCCTCGCTGGTTGCTCTCGTTCTGCCGCCGCGTGAGCATACCAGTCTGCTGGACGTGCTGGAATGCTGCCTGCCGCGCCTTGTTACACTTAAGGACGTGATTGCCCGAGCCGATCGCTCAGCGAATCCGAGCAGAACGCGGAGCAAAATGATGTACGATCGCCAAACCTGGAGCCGCCTCGCCCGTCTCAAGGCCCGCAAAATCTATCGCGAAATGCAGGTCGAAGGACTCAATCAGAACGATCTGTCACGCAAATTGCGCGAGGTCGCCGAACGCGAAGAGGTGGCCGTGCGCCGGTTTGTCGAGGATTACAGTGTCGACGCGATTGACGCGAGGCTCTTGCTGCAACTCGCGCTCGGCGACGAAGCGACCGCACAGGCCGGTTGTCTCGAACTCGCACGTGGCCGGTCGATCCAGCAAGCGATTGCCGTTATCACGATGGTCAGCGGTGAGGAGTACATCTTTGGCCGCTTTCCAGGGAAGCATTGGGTCTGATGTCGAACCGCACCGATCTGCTTACCGCCAACGCCCGCTACGCCGCGACCTTCACGCATGGTGATCTGCCGGCACCGCCCGCGAGGCACATCGCGATTCTCACCTGCATGGATGCCCGGCTCGATCCGGCCAAATTCCTCGGCCTGAGTGAAGGCGAGGCGCATGTCATCCGCAACGCCGGCGGTCGCGCCAATCCGGACGCGCTCAACGCTCTCGTCATCTCGCAGCAATACCTCGGCACGAACGAGGTGATCGTCATTCACCATACCCGGTGCGGTATGACGGGGTTGCGCGACGAGGCCGTGCAGAAGCTCCTGACCGAACGTTTCGGCGGATCAATCAAACCGCAGCAGTATGGCGGCTTCGATGACCTCGCCCAGAGCGTGCGCGACGATGTCGCGACGATTCGCGCCGACGCCCGGATTCCCGACGATCTCCCCATCTCCGGCTTCATCTACGACGTCGAAACCGGCCGGTTGACTGAAGTCGACTGATCCACCACCACGCCGCGCACGATATATTCGCTAAAAGCAAACCTATACAACACACATGCAGTGTACGCTATTTGGCGTACACTGCATTCGCGCGCTTCTGTGCTATTAATAGACTGGGCGCGACGGATGGATACAGACACGACAAACGAAAAGACGTGCCGGGAGCTGCGAGTTGGGGGACGAGCCGATGACGCGACGGATAGCGATCGGCTGGGGCTGTGTACTACTATTTGCCGGGCTTCTGCTTTCGGCCTGCGGCACGCCGGATACGACGCCGGGCGCGGGATTCGGCTTCGCTCCGAGTACAGCCACTCCTAATGTCGTCGCGCTCGACAGCCCCACCGCGACCGCCACGCCATCACCACCGTCAACGACCGCGGCTACGACTGAGGGAACGCCGGCACCGTGCAGGAGATGATGCAAAAGCAGGTCGGCGTACCGGTTGGCACCCCGAGTGCCGCCGACCTCGCCTCGATACCAGCAGATTTTCGCGCCTACAACGAAGCGCTCATTCCGTTGGTCAATGACATGGCGAGCCAGTATCGATCGCTCTGCCCGCTGCTGCCAACCGCCACCAGTGATCAGTCGCCCTACGTGGCGCAACTCAAGCAGATCCTGCCTGCACTTTCAATGGACATTGACGGGCTGGCGCAGATCACCCCGCCGGATGGGTTCAGCGAGTACCACCAGGATCTCGTCGCAGGCTATCAGAAGCTCGTCGCGGCCGAGCAGCTTGGGGTGCAGGGCTGCGAACAGAATGACGATGCTCTCACCAAACAGGCGCGCGTATCCCAGGCCGAAGGAGAACTCAAGCTCCTCGATGCCCAGACCGCACTTCAATCGGCGCTCATGAATGAGATGACCGGGCCGTAAGCGCGCGACCGTTTGGTGAGAGCATCGTCATGCGAATATTCTTGCGATATGAATGGATCAGGCGCAGAATCTGACTTATCCACACAGGCAGCAGCATCGATTTTGCCATGTTCGCGAATTCATATGAACGGGGGTTCGCATGCATCTTCATCGCTATCCAGCGGACCTGCGCCCTGTTGTTCCACACGATGGTCGCATCGTCGTGCCGACGGCCGCGGGACCGAGGCGAATCGGGCACACGCACTTTTGGGAACGTGCGTTCTCGAGGCGCCAGTTCATGCGCGGTACGGCCGCGACCGCCGGTTTGGCGCTGGGCGCCGGGCTGATCCAGCCGGCGGGCGCGTTCTCGCCGCTTCATCCGTTCTTCGGGAACGCCGCCCCACAGCCGATCCCAGGCGGCACCGATCTGTTCGCTCTGCTCGGCCTCGGCTCCGGGCCACTCTTCCACTTCTTCTTCCCTGCGTTCAAGCAAGAGGTATCGTTGATTACCGACTTCGTCGGTCACGTCGCGGCGGCTGAAGTTCGGGGCACCGGAATCGCTACGAACACCACCTCGCAGGAGATGCTCTCGCTCACGTTTGACGCCGATATGCGCTTCATGGACGGCCTCTATGTCGCTGAGGACGGCCGACACCGCCACGGCACATTCGGCTTCATCTGACTCGACCTCTTTACTGGTCAGTTTGACCAACAGGTTGCAGATATTAACCCGGGAATCGCCCCCAGTGGGCTCTTCTGGACGATCCCGATCCCATCCAGCAGTGTCCAGACAAATCTGGGCGCCGGTACGGCGTCGATGCAAATGACTGATGTCAACCTCCCCGACTTCGGCAATATCGTGAACGCCATCGGAGCGCTCGATCCACCGATCCCGACCATCGATACGACGGCCTCCTTCGACGTGCGCTGGCAGGGCAAAGGCGAACGAACGCGATTGAGCGACGCGGCAAACGGCTTCAACGGCAAGTTCATCGACAGTAACGCCACGATCGTCTGGTCGGCCAATCAACCGTCCACACATTT
>JAICWZ010000005.1 GCA_025966355.1 Thermomicrobiaceae bacterium | reverse complement strand
GACGGCGAGCGCGTGCCACGCTTCCCGAACGCGCGCGTGTATATCGGTCGCGCCGATTGGGCGGGGAATCCCCGACGCACGAATCCGGCAACGGACCTGGCGCGCTACGTGGGTGCGGTCGAACGCGCCGGGCTGCTCGAATTGGTCGATGCCGAGCGCGAGATCACGTCGGGCGTCACGATCATCCCGACACCCGGCGAAACGTCCGGACACCTGGCCGTGCGCATCGATTCCAACGGTAAGCGCTTCTTCTACACTGGTGATCTTTTCCATCACGCCGCCGAGATCGCCCATCTCGACTGGATCTCGCCGCGTCGCGATCAGTCCGCCATGGTCGCCTCGCGCCGGCGCGTCATCGACGAGTCGCTGCCGAGCGACGCCACCTGCGTCTATACGCATCACCCCTTCCCCGGCTGGGGGCACTTCGAGACGGTAGCCGACGGCTATCGCTGGGTGCAGGGCTGAGCAAAATGGCGTTCAACTGGTCGTGGCCGCCGCGTAACGACGAGAGTTGGGTCATCACCACCATCGAAACGCACGCCGCCGGTGAACCGCTGCGCATCATTACCGGCGGGCTGCCGGAGATTCCCGGCGAAACGATCCTGGAGCGGCGGCGTTATCTGCGCGAACAGCTCGACGGCGTGCGCCGGGCGCTGATGTGGGAGCCACGTGGGCACTTCGACATGTACGGCTGCGTGCTCACCCCGCCGGTGAGCGCAGAGGCCGACCTCGGCGTTCTCTTCATGCATAACGAGGGCTACAGTACGATGTGCGGCCACGGCGTCATCGCCCTGGTGACGGCCTTGATCGAGACGAACGCGCTTTCGATCGCCGGTCGCGAGACACCGGTCAATCTCGATACACCCGCGGGTCTGGTCCGCGCAACAGCGCATATCGACGATACCGGTCGCGTCGAACGCGTCTCCTTCCGCAACGTGCCGTCCTTTGTCTACGCGCAGGATCTCTTCCTCGACCTGCCGGGCGTGGGGGTGGGGACGATCACCGTCGACATCGCCTTTGGCGGCGCCTTTTACGCGGTGCTGCCTGCGGCGCGCGTCGGGCTGGCCGTAACACCGGAGAATACGACGCGGCTCGTAGCGGCCGGTGAGGCGATCAAGCGCGCCGTCAACGCCACGCTCGCCATCCAGCATCCGAACGATCCCGATCTCGGCTTCCTCTATGGCACGATCCTGACCGGACCTCCCGAAGACCCGGCGCACCATAGCCGCAACATCTGCGTCTTCGCCAACGCCGAGGTCGATCGCTCCCCAACCGGCACGGGCGTCTCCGCCCGCCTGGCGCTGCATTACGCTCGCGGTGAGATCGCTGGCGGCGAGCCAATTGCCATCGAAAGCATCCTTGGCGCCGGCAGCGTCTTCACCGGTCGCGTCGTCGGCCATGACCGCACCGGCACCTTCGACGCGATCATCCCCGAAGTCAGCGGCCGCGCCTTCATCACCGGCCGCAGCGAATTCCGCCTCGACCCGGACGACGTGCTGGGGCGAGGGTTTCTGTTGGAGGATGGGAGCAGTTGAGCCGCCTGGAATACACGATCAAGATTGTGGCTCCGGAATGCCTGTTCCGCTGCCGTATCCCCTGGGCGGAGGCAACTCATGGCCGGCGGCATCCAGAACCCGAATATCCGTGATTTCGTCTGGTGTCACACCCTGATCAGGAAGCAAGAGAATATAGCCATCCGATTGTCGAAGATCTCGGATGTAACGCTGGCCCTGTATCGTCAATTGGAGCTCCGCGACGTCGGGCAGCGCCATCCCAAACACCATGGTATTGATGACCGTTCCCGTGTCGCCGCTGGCGCTCCCTAGATCGAAGCTGGCAGCCGCGCCATACTTCAGTTGCCCGCCGTAATACCCACCGCCTTCGGTCCATTCCCACGGGCGACCAAGCGGATGAACGAGCCGCGAGACCTTCAGTGGCTGCGGCAACTCGATGCCACCAGGAGCACGAAACGGCTGATCCGTGAACCGGTAGAGTACCGCTGGTACGCCGTGCGCAACCTCATATGCCAGCACCTGCACCTCGGAGGGCTGCACACCTTCGTTGTTAGCGATGATTTCAGGCAGTTCGGTCGGCGACGGTGGACTCGCTTGGAGCGTCTGATCAGCAACGAAGAGTGCGATCGCCACCGCCAAGCAGACGATGAGTATCAGCTTCCCTCGGTGCCGCTGGTCAAAGCGCTGACCCACATTACGCTTCCTTTACCTTCCGTCCCTAGGATTACCAAGGCTGCAAGAAGCCTCGGCAGTGCCCCAAATGTACACTATTGGCGGATAGTCAGTGGCAGCGTTCTATTGTCATTCTGAACCGCAGTGAAGAATCTCCTCTTCGTTCGTCAGAGCACAGCGCACGGGATACGAGAAGGAGATCCTTCGCTGCGGCTCAGGATGACATGAGTGGAGCACTTGGTCTAGGTCATGTTGTGCAATCGCTCGACGCGCTTACGATCCCATCGTTCCCATCGTCGCCATTCCGCCCGCCTGCAAACCGGGTGCGAGGTCTGGGACGAAAATGACGACGATAGCCAGCGCGAGCGCCGCAAGTCCGGCGACTTTGGCGAACCCCGCGCCATGTTTCCACTGCTTTTCGATACCGACTGTCGCGGCCAGGAGAACCATCGCCAGCAGGTTCATCACGCCGAAGGCGACCATGAGCAGCATCAGCGCCCAGCAACAGGCGAGACAGAACGCGCCATGATGCGCGCCCGCTCGCAGATCGCGCAGTCGCCCCCGGTAATTCCCGTAGTGCAGCAGATGCGCCAGCGGCGAGCGGCAATGTTGCAGGCAGCGATGCTTGAGCGAGGTGAGCTGATAGAGGCCGGCCGCCGCGAAGATGACCACCGCCACGCCGACCGCGAGATCCGGCTCGTTTGTGGCAACCCGCCCACTGAGCCAGGCGAGCGCGAACACCGGGATGCCCGAAACCGCCCAGATGAACAGATACCCGGCGCCGAAGGCTGACATCCGGCGCCAGCGATTGGACGACAGTGTGCGTGCGTAGAGCGTGATCATCGGCATAGCCGAAGGCAACATCATCGCGGCCATCATCAAAGTCCACATGATGACGAAGATCGTCACGGTCATGCCCATCGTGCCGGGCACGACGCCCATTTCGCGCGCCCAGATGACGATGCCTGCCCAGGCGCCAGCCGCGATCGAGAGAATCAGCGTCGCCGGAAGAAGCGATTGCCGTTCTCCCAGCGCGCGGGTTGTCACTCGCCGCTCCACGAAAACGGAGCGGATGCACCGCTGCTTCCGGTCTCGCCGAAGTTGATCCCAAAGGCATCAACCTGGGTGCCAACCGATGTGCCGACGGTCAGCGTCGAGTTTGATGGGTGAAAGACGTTTTCGAGCCGCACCGGCGACCGCTGCGGCCCGGCATAGAAGTCTTCGATCTCCATGCTCACCGCATCGCCCCAGCGCACGCGATGCCGCCGGCCATCGTTTTCATACGTCACCGGCATCTGCTCGACGCCAAGCATCTCTCCGATCAGCGGATGGAGCATGGCCGGTGGACCGCCCTTTTGACCACTGAGAACCGCACCGAGCTGAGCGACCTGTTCGCTCGTCGCCTGACCATCGAGCAGCACGCCGACCCGCCAGTTTCCGTCGACCATCACGGGTGGCGTATCAACGACCAGCGCGAACGTCAGGCCGCTGACTTCGACGCCGTCGATCGCTCCATGGTCGATGTGATAGTTCAGCACGACCTTGCAGCGATCATGGGTCGATGGCAGGGAAAGCCCCGACCAGGTGCACGGACAGATCGCATCGCAGTTGCAATTCTCAAAATAGGTGCCGTCCATTGACCAGACCATTGCGGACCTCTTTTCAGCGCATAATGCAACTCCGCCGACGATCATCCCATAATAGCAGATTATCTACGACAGCTTCTACGCTCATAGATAGACCGGGCACCAATCAGGCTCCGCATAGCGTAGAAGCTGCCGGTTCGCCTTATCCTCTCGGTTTGATGTTCTGGTTCACCCGGAACAGGTTGGTCGGGTCGTAGGCTGTCTTGACGTCGACCAGGCGTTCGTAGTTGTCGCCATAGGTTGCCTTGACGCGCTCCTGCCCTTCATCCGCCATTAAGAAGTTCACATAGCCACCCGCGGCGGAGTAGGGCCGCAACGCCTCGGCGTACGCGCGCATCCAGGCCATATTTCGGGGCATGTTCGCCGGATCGGCATCGATCGCGACGATGTTGTGAACGTATTCCACGTCCCGCTGGCCATACGCCGTCTCGCTTCGGCCGACCTGCTGAATCGCCCCAGACTGTGGATAGAGATGCATCGTCGATTGCAGCGAGGGGACCTGTGGGCCATATTCGCTGTGTACTTTGATCGCCCCGTCCAGCAATCTCGGTTCGTAGTCTGTCTTCCAATAGTGCTGGAGCCCGGGGCAGTAGATCGCGTCGAACATGCTGTTGAGCGCCGGATACGGGATCATTCCCACCAAGTCGACCGCCGGTTCCGCGACCTGCCGCAGCGGCCGGACGAGTTCCTCACCCTGAGCCGGATCGTCACCTGAATAGCAGACGACGATGGCCACCATCGGTACGAAGTGAAGCGGCTCGGGGATGAACGGCGCCGGTGGTCCCTGGTGGAAGCTGAAGAAGGCACTCAATTCGATCGGTGCCTGCCGCATGTAGTCGCGGAAGAAGTTCAAGAGTTGCTCGGTCTTCTCGACTGGGTAGAAGATCGGGCCTCCATAAACCATGCCGACCGGGTGGAGCCGGAACTCGAACGAGGTCACGACGCCGAAGTTGCCGCCGCCGCCACGAATGGCCCAGAAAAGGTCCGGGTTCTTGTCGGCGCTGACCGTACGGAACTGGCCATCGGCCGTGACGATGTCCGCGGACAGAAGGTTGTCGCACGACAGACCGTAGTGGCGCGAGAGGTGGCCGAAGCCCCCGCCCAACGTGAGCCCGGCAACGCCGGTCGTCGAGATAATGCCGGATGGCGTGGCCAGACCGAACGCATGGGCGGCGTGATCGAGCTTGCCCCAGGTCGCTCCGCCTTCAACCCGGGCTGTCCGCCGCTCCGGATCGATTCGCACCCCGGACATCTCGCTCAGGTCGATGACCAGGCCACCGTCGCACATGCTCAGCCCGGCGACATTGTGACCGCCGCCCCGAACGGCCAGAAGCAGATCATTGGCACGCGCGAAGTTCACCGCATGCATCACGTCGGCGGCGTCGGCGCAGCGCACGATGAGGGCAGGGTGCTTGTCGATCATCGCGTTGTGGATCGTGCGGGCCAGGTCGTACTTTGCATCGGTCGGTTGGATGACGGTTCCCCGGATATTGGCGATCAGGCTCGCGAGTTGCTCCTGATTGATTGACTGCGTGGTCCTCGGCTGTGTTGTGGTCATGTCACGTTCCTTTGTGAGTGCGAGCGGACGAGCCGCCGGCATTTGGGATATTTGACAGACAAATTCATCATCTCGACCTCGGCGAATCGTCGTCGCTCAACCAATCGCCGGTGCCGTCGTTTTCCCTGCGGCGACGGCCTGGAAATCCTCGACGGTCAGTCCGTGTCCGCCGATACCCCAGTCGCCGCTTCGAACGCTGTCGTCGATAAGCACCCAGGTGACCGGGCGCAGATTTTCACCTTCGATCGAGAGCATGGCGTCGGTCACGCGCTCGATCATCTGCTGCTTCTGTTGGTCGGAGAAGATCCCTTCGATCAACTTGATCGTAACCAGCGGCATCGCGGCCCCTCCACTCATGGCTCGGATCATCGAGCCGGCTGTCTCAACACCGCTCCTGACCATCGGCGCGTTGCCGGGAGCGTTTGAAGAGACAGTAGCGGCGCGTCATCAAGAGACGATCAACAGATCATCAAAGCGGTAGGTCTGTAGTTCTTCGTTGCCGTTCTCGCTGATCAAATGGCACTGTTTGCAATCCGCGCGTCGCTGTGCCATGCTGAAACTACCTGATTCATCGGACAGCCAACCCGTCATTGAGATGACGTGACCATGGCACGACTCGAGGTATCGCTCCTCGGACCATTCCAGTGCAGGCTCAACGGCGAACCAGCTGGCGGCTTCGGGTACGACAAAGTGCGCGCCCTCTTCTTCTACCTGCTCGTTGAACACCATCGGCCGCACCGGCGCGAAGCGCTCGCCGGGCTGCTCTGGCCGGAACAAGACGATACGACCGCACGTCATAACCTGAGCCAGGCGCTCTCGACGCTGCGTGCCGCGCTGGACGAGCACCACGCCGAGCCACCCCTGATCCTGGTTAATCGCGAAACGATCCAGATCAACCACGCCGCCTACGATCTCGACGTGACGGATTTCCTGGCACTCGTCGCCGCCTGCGAAGACCACACGCATGAAAACCCGGACGAATGCTCCGCCTGCGCCCGGCGACTGGAGGAGGCCGTCACGCGCTATCACGGCGCGTTTCTGGCCGAATTCACGTCGGCGGGGAGCGAGACGTTTCGCGAGTGGCAGCTCGTCACGCGCGAACAGTTGGAGCGACGGCTGAGCTGGGCGCTGGCACGGCTGATCGCCATTTACCGGCAGCGGAACGACCCCGAGCGCGCGATCGCGTCCGCCCAGCGCTGGACGGATCTCGATCCGTTCAACGAGGCGGCCCAACGCGCGCTCATTGGGAGTCTGGCCGAGGCGGGCGATCGAAGCGGTGCCCTGCGCCAGTTCGAACGCTGCCGGGCGCTTCTCGCGGACGAGCTCGACGTTGCGCCTGAGCCGGAAACGGAAGCGCTGTATCAATCCATCGTGCGCGGCGATCCGGTAAATCATGAAGCGCCACAACGCAGCCAGGGGCGGTCACGTACGTACCAACTCGCGGCGCCGGCCGGCGCGTTGATCGGTCGCGAGTACGAACTCGACCAGCTCGCGCGCCTGTTACGCGACCCAACTCACCGGCTCATCACGCTCGCCGGTCCGGGCGGCATTGGCAAGACCCGCCTGGCGCTCGGGTTGGCCGAGCAAGAAGCGCGACGCTTTGCCGATGGCGCCTGTCTGGTGCCTCTCGCCGGGGTTTCCTCGCCCGCGCTGCTGCCACATGTCATCGCCGGACAGCTTGGCGTCACGTTCTATGGATCCGAGGAGCCGAAGGATCAACTCATCGCCGCCTTACGCTCCCGCGAACTGCTCTTGATTCTCGATAATTTTGAACATCTGCTCGAAGGCGCGGAGCTCATCTCGGAGATACTGGCGGCGGCTCCAGCGCTTCAGATCGTCGCGACGTCGCGCGAACGGCTCAATCTCTACGGCGAGCAGATCTTTCATCTCGCGGCGCTGCGCCTGCCACCCGCCTATTCCAGCCATGAACTCGAGGAATACAGCGCCGTACGCCTCTTCGTCTACCGGGCGCGCCAGGCCGACCCGATCCGCACCTTCAATGCGGAGGACTACACGCAGATCGCCCGCATCTGCACACTTGCGGGTGGCCTGCCGTTGGCGATCGAACTGGCGGCCGCCTGGACACCGGTCCTCTCCTGTGCCGAGATCGCTCGCGAGATCGAGAACAATCTCGATTTTCTGCGCACGGAATTGCGCGACATCCCGGAACGGCATCGCAGCATGCGCGCCGCCTTCGACCACTCGTGGCAACTGCTCGACGACCGCGATCGCGATGTCTTTGCCCGGCTCACGCTCTTCCGCGGCGGCATCACGCGGTCCGCGGCGGTCGCCGTGGCGAGCGCCGACCTGCCGGTACTCGCCTCGCTGGTCGCCAAGTCGTTCATCACGCGCGACTCGTCCGGCCGTTATGGCGTGCATGAACTCCTGCGGCAGTACGGCGAACGCGCCCTGCGCGACCGCGGGCGTGAGTATGTCCGCGCGCGGCAGGATCATTTACGCTATTTCGTTGACCTGGTCACCCGCTGCGAAGCGCGCTTGAAAGGGCCCGATCTCGAAGCCGGGCTGGCAGAGATCGAAACCGACCTCGAGAACATTCGCGTTGCCTGGCGCTGGGCTGTTGAACAGCGTCTCGGCCGCGAATTGAGCACGTGTAGTCGCACCCTCTGGCTCTTCTTCGAGATCACCGGCCGCTTCGATGAATGGCGCGATCTCTTTAGAGCAGCCCTCAGCGCGCTCGAAACTCAGCGCGATTCAGCCCAGGAGACCGCCTATGCCGAGCTGCTGACCGGCTACGCGGCCTGCCTGACCCGTCTCGGCGCCTTCGACACGGCGGACCATGCGCTCGAACAGAGCATCGCCATTCTTCGCCGCTATGCGCTCCCCGTGCAGCTCGCCTTTTCGCTGAACATCGCGGCGCTCGTGGCACACACGAACGACGCATTCGAGCATGAGCAGGCGCTGCTCCGAGAGAGTTTGGCGCTCTTCCAGCGTGCCGGAGACCGCTGGGGCAGCGCCTATTCACTCAATGATCTTGGGATGGTGACGCACCTGCTCGGCGAAACCACGGAGGCACGGCGCCTGCTGCTGGAGAGCCTGTCGATCTCGACCGCCTCGGGCGACCAGCGCGGCGTCGCCTTCGCGCTCCATAATCTCGGCACGCTCGCTTATCAGACGGGCGATTATCCGGCCGCCGAGGACTGGCACCGGCAGAGCCTGCGTACGCGCCAGGCCATCGGCAACCTCTGGGGCATCGCGACCTCGCTGACACAGCTGGGAATCGTCGCGCAAGCCCAGGGGGACCGGGAGACCGCCTGGCGCTGGTTCGTGCAGGCGCTCCGGATCGCGGCCGATCTCCATGCACTCCCGCTCGCGACCGATGTCCTCGTGGAGATGGCGCGCCTCTCCATGCTCGCGGGCGACACAACGCGAGCGACTCGTATCACCAATCTGGTGCTGGCGCATCCAGCGAGCGGCGCGGCGGCCACCAGCCTGGCGAGCAGCCTGCACGCCGAACTACCTGAAGCGGATGAAACACGCCCCAGCGAACCCGATCTCTCCCTCGAATCACTGATTCAGTCAATGCTGGCTGAACACGAAAACCTCGATGCCGGCGCCGTCGATGCCGGGCAAGGAGGGGACTATGCGCGCACACGAACCGAGACAATCGGGACGGCTGCATCTACGGGAATTTGACATCTTTTTCGAGGATTTCGGGGATGCGGATGCGCCGCCGGTGCTGCTCCTACCGTCGTGGCAGATCGCGCCGAGCCGCCACTGGAAGATGCAGATCGCGCATCTGGCGCGCTCGCGTCGCGTCGTTACGTTCGATCCGCCGGGGATCGGCGGCGGTGAACGCACCCTCGATGCACGAGCCTTCGAGTTCGATCGCGTCATCGACTACGCGATCGGACTGCTCGATCACCTCGGCATCGAACGTGCCGACGTGCTCGGCTTCTCGCTGGGCGGTGGATTCGCGCTCTGGTTCGCCGCGCGATTTCCCGAACGGGTGAATCGGCTCGGTCTCATCGCACCAACCCTCCCTGCCATCAGGCTCACCCCTGATCCCACCTTTTGGGAGCGCCGGGAGCGCTATCACGGCTGGCAAAAGAGGAACGGGCACTACTGGCTCGCCCACTACGACGACTGGCTCGACTTCTTCTTCAACCAGGCCGCGAACGAGCCGCACTCGACCAAGCTCATCGAGGATCTCATCTCCTGGGCGCGAGAGACGACGCCTGAGATTCTGACCAAAACCGTCTCGAATCCCGACCTACTGCCCGCGCTCACGCTGGATGAGGTACTCACGCGCATCGTCTGCCCGGTGCTCATGATTCACGGCACCGGCGATGAGATCGCCAGCATCGAAACGAGCCGGATGTTGGTAGAACGCCGCCCCGATTTCCACTTCATCACCATCGAAGGCGGCTCGCACGTCGTTCATGCCCGCCAGCCGGTACGGGTGAATGCGGAGATTGACGCCTTTCTCGGTGAAGCGCAGCCGCAGCGTCGCACCTGGCGACCGCCGCGCCTGCGCAGGCCGCCACGCGCGCTCTTCATCTCCAGCCCGATCGGCCTGGGACATGTGCAACGCGACCTGGCGATCGCCCGCGAGCTGCGCCGCCAGGTGCCGGGACTGGAAGTCGACTGGCTGGCGCAGCATCCGGTGACCCAGGTGCTGGCGCAAGCCGGCGAACGTATTCATCCGTTGAGCCGGCTACTCGCCAGCGAATCGGCCCACTGGGAGCAAGCGGCCAGCGAGCACCGGCTGCATTGTTTCCACGCCTTTCGCGATATGGATGAGATCTTGCTGGCGAACTTCATGGTCTTTCTCGATGTGGTGCGTGACACCACCTACGATCTCTGGATCGGCGACGAAGCGTGGGAGGTCGACTACTTCCTGCACGAGAACCCGGAACTCAAGCTGGCACCCTACGTCTTTCTGACCGACTTCCTCGGCTGGTTGCCGATCGATCGCACGTCCGCTTCGTGCGAAGCGCTCCTCACCGCCGACTACAACATCGACATGCTCGAACAGATCGAACATTCCCCACGCCTGCGCGACCGTGCGCTCTATATCGGTGACTACGACGATCTGGTTCCCGAGCGCTTCGGTCCGGGTCTGCCCGAAATCCCCGACTGGGCACGCGAGCATTTCGAGGCGGTCGGCTACGTCGCACCCTTCGATCCGGCCGATCTTGCCGACCGCCCGGCGCTGCGTGTCCGACTCGGCTACGAGCCCGACCAGCCGCTCATCCTCATCAGCGCCGGCGGCACCGCCGTTGGCCGGAAACTGCTGCACACGGCAGCCGACGCCTGGCCGCTCGTCAGCCGCGAACTCCCCGACGCTCGCTGCGTCGTCGTAGCCGGTCCGCGTCTCGATCCAGCCGGCTTCCCGAGCCACGAACGGCTCGAAACGCGCGGCTATATCCATAATCTTTATGAACATCTGGCTGCCTGCGACCTGGCGGTCGTCCAGGGCGGCCTGAGCACCACCATGGAACTGACGCTCAACCGGCGTCCCTTCCTCTACGCCCCCTTACGCGATCACTGCGAGCAGGTCTACCACGTCACCCATCGCCTCGAGCGCTACCGGGCGGGCCAGCGCATCACTCTCGACGACACCGACACCGAAACACTCGCCGCCGCCATGCTCGCGACGATCAATACCGACACCAGCGGCTACCTGCCCCACGTGCCCGGCGCAGCGCAACGGGCGGCGAGTCGCATCGCCGAACTCCTGTAGGTGGATCATCGGCGCCTATCCAGACTCCCGGTGAGAAATTCCTGTATGACCGCGAAGAGGGCATCCTGATCACCCAGCCAGGGGAGATGATCGTCGCCCGGCAGTTCAGCAAGGACGGCACCGGGAATCGTGGCGGCGAGATAGCGCCCAAGTTCGATCGGGTTCGAGCGATCGCCGGTGCGGTGAACGACGAGCGTCGGCAGGTCTAGCTGTCCCAGGAGGGGCCGGACATCGATCGAACGGTTCATCTGGCTCAACGCCACGGCCGCACCGGGACTGGCCGAGGCACGACAAAAACGCAAAAACCACTCAATGAACGCGTGGTCGTTCGCCATACTGGGAGCGAAGGTCGAGACGTCGGAACTCGCGTCACTCCCCCAGGTATGCAGGATCTCCGCGTCACGTGCAATCCGTTCCTCGATCTTTGGTGCCCAGGGGAAATCTGGCGCCCAGAGGTTCCGAACATCGGCGCCATAGAGTACCAGCGCGCGTGTGCGATCCGGGTAGGTTGTCGCGAACTGGATACTCAGCGGCCCGCCTTCCGATACCCCCATCAATGCTGCCCGTTCGACTCCCGCCGCATCCATCACGGCCCGCAGATCGTCCACCCGCTGTTCGAGGGGCGGGATATCCGTGACGCGATCTGAGAGACCGGTGCCGCGCTTATCGAAGGTGATGACGCGGGCAACGGTGGCGAGGCGCCGCCAGTATCGCGCAATCGGCGGATTGTCCCACATCAGGTCGAGATTTGAGACGAAACCCGGAGTCACGACCAGGTCAAACGGCCCCTCGCCAAACACCTGGTAGGCGATGTTGACCTCCCCGCTCTGCGCGTACTCCGTGCGCGGTGGCGTGGCAATATCAACCACCGGCTCGATCCCGAGTGCCGCCACGAGCGAGGCCAGCGCCGCGGTTGGGTCGGGGTCGGTTGCGTCGATGAAGTTGATCGAGATGTAGCGATGCGGGATATCGGTGGGCGCGACTCGGACAAGCAGGAGGCGCTTGTCGTTCTGGATAGCCCAATCCCATTCGTTCTTCACGTTGCGGCTCGCTATCGCCTCAGGAGAAAGGATACCGACGACGATTTCGGAGGCGGTCAGCCCTTTGTCGATCTCGTCTGGCCAATAGGCGCCGACTGGGATGTCGTACTCATCCATCCAGGTCCGCACCCCGACTGCGGCAAGATGGGCACGAACCTGTCGCGCCACGTCACCGTCGGTCCGCACGTATGAGATGAACACCTGCAGCCTGTCGATCGTCATGGTGTCACGCCCAATCAGTGTTCAAGACCGTCATGCATATTGGCGTTGGTCGTGTCAGAGATGATGATTGAGATCGAACGGACTTCGGCTCGCGAGTAGCCGATGAAGAGGGTACAGTCGGCAACCAGTGTCGGCTACGAAAGATCCTTTCGGCCAGGCGATGATACGTGCATCGTACGCCGCGTCGCTGCGGAACGCAAGACTGTGGCAACCGGCAGGCTAAGGTGTCGCCACCCGGTTCATACCGGCCAGGGGAGAGATCGCGAGGTCGCCGGAGAAGCAAAATTTTGGCGGGCGCCGTGACATAGAGCGTATGGCCGTCAGGCGTGAGCCGGCCATACGGATAACGTCGAAGCTTGATCACCCGGCCCGCGTCCGAGACTCCTTGACAATGTGGGCCGTCTCCGCTATCTATGATTTCGACAAAGAATCCGTGCCAGCGTATCCTTCTGTTGCGCGAGTGGTCTGAAACCGCCCCCTCGTTCGCGTCCATCTCGCCTGCCGCCTTCGCGGTCGTCGAGTCATCCAACGATGGTCGGTCTGGTCAGCCGATTCGGCATGGTCGATGCAGCGGCATGTTGAGGTACAGATGGGTCTCACTACGGATTCTCAGGAATTAAATGGACTTCAGGAAGAGATCGAAGCGCTTCGGCGGGAGCGCGATCAACTCCGCGATGCGTTGGTCGGCATCCCGGACGGTATTCTGCTGCGGAACGCGGCGGATCAGCTTGCATTCGCCAACCCCGCGGCAGCCGAGCTTCTCGGTTTTTCCTGCGTCGAAGAGCTCATGCACGCACCGGATGCGGAAATTCTAGATCGGTTCGAGATTCTCAACGCGACACGCGATTTGCGTTCGGCCGATGAGTTTCCCACGCGTTTAGCCCTGCGTGGCGAGCCACGGCCGGATGCTGTTCTGAGTTATCGCGTGCGAGCCACCGGCGAGCAACGGTGGGCGAATATTCAGGCCCGCCCAATCGTCGACGACGAGGGGTCTATCAAACATGTCGTGACCGTCTTACGCGATGTGACGGAACCGAAGCGAACCGAATCGACGCTTCGCTTCATGTCCGAAATGACGAGTCTGCTGTCCACGTCGCTCGATTATGAAGAGACTTTGACCCATGTTGCCGAACTCCTGGTGCCACGACTCGCTGACTGGAGCGCGGTTCAACTCGTCGAAAAAAACGGTGGGGTTACGCATCTGGTGGTCGCCCATTCAGACCCGGCGAAGGTCGCCTGGGCGCGGCAGTTACAGGAACGCTATCCCTTCGATCCCGATGCCGCGACCGGTGTCGCTCAGGTGTTACGCACCGGTGAGACACTCTTTTACCCCGAGATACCAGCCGAGTTGATCGAACAGGCCGATCTTGATGACGAGCGTCTGCAAATACTCGAAGAACTCGCACCCCGATCGATCATCATCGCGCCACTGAGCGCTCGCGGCCGAATCCTTGGTGCTATTACGCTCTGTATGGCCGAATCATCACGAACCTATACGGTCGACGACCTTGAATTCGTCAAAGATCTTGCCTGGAGATCGGCGATTGCCGTCGACAACGCACGGCTCTACCATGAAGCCCGCGAAGTAAGCCGCCGGGCGGAACGGCAGTCCGAGCAGTTGCTTGGTTTGACCAGGGCCTCGCTGCTGATCAACGACGAACAGTCGCTCTCCGACGTCATGCAAGCGATCGCCGAGCAAGCGCGTATCGTGACCACATCGCATATGGCGTTGATCAGCCTGACCACGGCCGACAGCTGGGCACAAACGATCACGGCGAAGTCGTTATCCGAGCGCTACGAACGCTGGCGCGACTTTGACGCACCGATCGACGGCTCGGGCATCTATCACCTCGTCTGCAGCACAAACCAACCGATCCGGCTGACACAGGACGAACTCGCGGCGCATCCCGCCTTCCGCGGATACGGTTCGTATGCGCAACTGCACCCACCCCTGCGCGGCTGGCTCGCGGTGCCGCTCGTCGGACGCGATGGACGGAATGTCGGGCTCGTTCAGGTGTCGGATCGCGACGAAGGTGACTATTCGCTTGAAGATGAGCAGGCGCTGACGCAACTGGCGCGGATAGCGTCGATCGCCATCGAAAACGTACGGCTGTATGAAGAGGCGCAGGCCGCGATTCAAAGCCGGGATCAGTTTCTCTCGATGGCGGCGCACGAACTCAAGACGCCGATGACGACGATCAAGGGATTCGTCCAACTCCTCATCCGGCGGATGCGTCGACCAGAGTTTGATCCGGGTTACTTCGAGGAGTCGGCGGATAATCTTGAAGAACAGATCATCCGCCTGGAAAGCCTGCTCAACGATCTGCTCGATACATCACGCATGCACCACCAGGGGGCAAACATCAAACCGGCGCCGGTCGAACTTCGGTCGCTGGCAGAACAGGTGATGGCGCGATTTGAACATACATCGGAGCGAAACGAGCGTCATCGCCTCGTGCTGGACGCGCCCCAACCGGTCAGTGGGACGTGGGATGCCGAGCGGTTGGATCAGGTGCTCACCAATCTCATCTCAAACGCGCTGAAGTATTCACCCGATGGCGGCGAAGTCCGGGTCGCCATGACAAGCCGCGATGAGCAGGTCACGATTCGGGTGAGCGATCAGGGGATTGGCATGAGCGCCGAAGATCAGGCGCGGGTCTTCGAACCGTTCTCTCGCAGCGAGGCGGCACGCCGCACCGCCGGTGGCACCGGGCTGGGGCTCTTTATCGCCCGCCAAATGATCGAGCAACACGGCGGCTCGATCGCGGTTGAAAGCGAGGT
>JAICWZ010000321.1 GCA_025966355.1 Thermomicrobiaceae bacterium | reverse complement strand
CACCGCTGGATCTCCGAAGCGCCGGTGCAGATCATCCCCTGCGCCAATGAGGGTGCCTATCACCGGCGTTATCAGGAGCCGGATAAAGTCGACGCCGAAGGGAACGAGCATCCCTGGCCGGTGCCCTACTGGATCATGGATACCGGCTGCTCGGTGATGGTCCTGCTGCTGGCGGTCGTCGACGAGGGCCTCTCCGCGGGCTACGCCGGCTTTCAGGATCTGGACGGCGCGCGCACTCTGCTCGGCATTCCCGACGACGTCATTCCGGTTGGTGTCATTCCGGTCGGACACCGCGATCAGGATATCCCCTCACCGTCGCTCAAGCGTGGCCGTAAAGCGATGCCCGCGATCGTGCATAACGAGCACTGGTAAACGAGTGTCGTACTAGGCCAGGTGCAGCCGGCGCGCCAGGCGAAGCGGTGGCTCGATGACCGGCTCGACGTACGGGCGCGACCAGTGGATGACGTACGCGACCATCGTAGCGATGAACGCGCCGCCGATGACATCGCTGACGTAGTGCTCGCCGGTATAAACGCGGGCGAACGAGATGAGCGCGGCCAGCAACAGCGCCGCGATGCCGACGCGTCGGAGCGCCAGGACAAGCGCCACGGCGACACCGAAGGCGAAGGTCGCGTGATCGCTCGGGAAGGATGGATCGCGCGAGGGCGTCAGCAGCATGATCGCCGGGTGTTCCATAAACGGTCGTGGCCGATCCCAGATGCGAATGATGACCTGGTTGATCCCGAGCGCGATGCTGGCGGCGGCCGTTGCGTTGATGACGGCCCACTGCCGCACATTGCGCTGTGTCCGTGAGCCGGGCCAGAACCAGATCGCGACCAGCAGCACGATTAACAGATACAGCCCATAGTTCGCGAAAAACTCGAAAAAGTCGTTCGACCGGTCGCTGTACCGCGCCAGCCCATTGATCGACGCGTAAAGCGCCCCGTCCATGAAATCTCCTGCCCCCAGATCGACGATCGAGTCACCGAGGTGACGCTTGAGTGTGCAGCTTGAACGTTAAGACGAGGTTAATGACGTGCGCGGTTGAGACCGACGAACGATGAGGCACATGCGCGACAATAGTGACCGTGCTATCGGAGCAAGAGGCCGGACATCGAAAGCTCCCCGATGAAGCGACGATCATCAGCGTCTTGTTGCTGAATACCGAATGCGAGTTCGATGAGTGGCAGCCACTTGTTGAGGAGAGCGATTCCTTGGACCGGGCGTAATTGAAGGACAAGAAGGCCCGCATTCGGAAACTCCTGCAACGTTCGCGGATCGTCACGGTGAACGAGCGTTCGAAAATGCTTGCGATTGAAGGTGACGACAACGGATTCGAGCTGATTCGCGAGTGCGACGACAAGCCTGTCTTCCGCTCCGGGGAGAAGGTAGTCGTTGGCCCGCAATACGTCATGTTGGTGGGAACGGAGGCAGTCGCTGATGGAGTTTGAAACGTTGCTATCAAGCAGGAATCGGATACGCAGTCGCTCGGCCACGCAGGCTAACCGGCAAGTCGCTCAGATTCGAACACAATCGCGGCTTCCACATCGGCCGATGTGAGTTCCGTATATTCGCGCAGGATATCGTCAGTCGAATAACCAGCAACATGGTAGTCCCAGATAATCTCGGTCGGAATACGTGTCCCTGCGACAACGTATTGATTTTGGGCGACATAACGATGGCGGACGATTCGGCCGAAATCCGCAGTCGGCCTTTGCCTGAGCTTCGCGAGGCGCGATTCCATTTCCGCGGCGATCGTCTCGATCCGGTAGGACATGACAGCCTGTCCCAGCGGCTTAGCGCTGATCCAAACGCCATGGTCGGGATCGCGAAAGAAGACCTGCCCGGCATCAATCGCGAACTCCAATGAAGCCCACGGGGTATCGTAGTTCTGCCTCAACCATTGTCCAAGCTTTCTCAATTGTTGCAGTGACACGTCGCGGCGGAGAAGAGCCAGGGTGCGCAAAGCGACGACATCCCGAAATGAATAAATGCGCCCAAACGGCTGGCGGGGCAGCCCCGTTGCCAGGCTTGGCGAGTAGACATCCGAGCGATCCCAGTATTCGACCTGACGTTTTGTCAGATGCGCAAGACGAGCGGCATGTTCTGTGGAAAATGCTCCGATGACTTCCACCGCTCCTCCGTTCTTGGTTTCGTACCTCGTTTTTCCCATCGAAGATAGTGTACACGGAGACCCCGAGATTTGCCGAGATATTTTCGCCGACGCACGTGGCGGAAACAAGGGCGTTGGGCATCGTTTCCATCCCTCACCCGGTGCGCTATACTTATTTCGGTGGATACCGAAATAGTTGTGGGGCATGCGTGATGGATGCGGTATTCCGGGCGTTGAGCGATCCGACGAGGCGCGAGATCTTGCGCATCTTGCGCGGCGGTGACCTGAGTGCCGGGGAGTTGGGCGAGCGCTTTCCGATCGCCCGTTCGACGATGTCGGGGCATCTGAGCGTCTTGAAAGATGCCGGTCTGGTCGTCACCGAGCGGCAGGGAACGACCATCATCTACAGCCTGAACGTCGCGGTTTACGAGGAACTCTTGTCGTCGATCATGTCGTTGCTCGGCGTCGGAAAGCCGAGTGCTGTCCGGAAGATTGAGGATGGCGATCTATGAACGTGAACTGGCGGACCGAGGTGCCGCAGTGGGTGATTATCGCGGCGATGTTCGTGGCGGCGGCGATTGTCTGGCCAACGGTATCCGCGCCGATCCCGGTTCACTGGGATGCGCGCGGTAATGCCAATGGCTATGGCGGCAAGTTCGAAGGACTGCTCCTCTTGCCGCTCATCGCGCTCGGCATCTACGTGCTGCTGCGCTTCCTGCCTCGCATTGATCCGGGGCGCGCGAACTACGCGCAGTTCTCAGGGCCGTATCTCGTGGTGCGTTACGCCGTATTGCTGCTGCTGGCCGGGCTGTACGGCATCACGTTGCTGGCGGTCAAAGGCTACGGCTTCAACACGACCCGCCTGGTGCTGGGAGGCATCGGTATCCTGTTCATCGTGCTCGGGAATGTGCTCGGTAAGGTGCGGCCGAACTGGTTTATCGGCGTGCGCACGCCCTGGACGCTCTCCAGCAAGCGTTCCTGGGTGCGAACACACCGGCTGGCGGGCTGGCTCTTCACGCTGGCCGGACTGATCTTCCTGGTGCTGATCGCGTTCAATATCGGTGCTCAGCTCCATTGGATCATCCTGGGTGTGCTTGCCGTGCAGACGGTTGTCCTCGTCGCCTACTCGTACATCGAATGGCGCCACGACCCGGAGAAATCGCCACCAAGCGGCAGGTTGCGGGGTTAACGTAAAATCCTCGCGCAGAGACGCAGAGACGCAGTGACGCAGAGACGCTGAGATTTCTAAATTAAGAACTCTGCGTCTCTGCGTCTCT
>JAICWZ010000402.1 GCA_025966355.1 Thermomicrobiaceae bacterium | reverse complement strand
TTGAAAAGACTACGCTGATCATCGCCTCGAATCGTGGACCGCTTGAGTTTCAGATTGAGGATGACGGCAGCTATTCTACGAAGCGCGGCAGCGGCGGAGTGGTCACGGCTGTCGGCGCGGTCAGCCGCTACAGCGATCTCATCTGGGTCGCCAGCGCCATGACCGACGGCGACCGAAGGCGCGCCCGTGACGCGGATGAAGCGGGCGAGGTGATTATCTCGCCGCCCGACTCGGATGTACGCATACGCTTCGTGCTCGCCGATGAAGACGCCTACGACGGCTATTACAATCGCATTTCCAATCCGCTCCTCTGGTTCCTCCAGCACTATCTCTGGGACACGCCGCGTTCGCCCGATATCGATCAGGAAACGTGGCGCGCCTGGCGGGACGGTTACGTGACGGTCAATCGTCAGTTCGCCGAAGAAATCGTCGCGGTAGCGCGCGCCAGCGAACGGAAGCCGCTTGTCATGCTGCAGGATTATCATCTCTACCTGACACCTGGCATGATTCGCAAAATGATGCCTGACGTGACGCTCCAGCACTTCATCCATATCCCCTGGCCCGATCCCGATTACTGGCAGCTACTTCCGCGCGAGATGCGGAGCGCGATCTGCGACAGCATGCTCGCCAACGACATCGTCGGCTTCCAAACGTCATCGCACGCGCGCAGCTTCATGAACACGTGTGACGTCAATCTCGACGGCGTTGACCTCGATTATCGCCATCGCGAAATCCACTACCGGGGGAGGACCACAAAGGTCGCCGTTTATCCGATCTCGATCGACTGCGACGCGGTCGAAGCGGTCGCCGCCGGTGAGGACGCGCTACGTCACGAAGAACACCTCGCGGCATTTGTCAACGAGTTCACGATCGTGCGCGTCGACCGCGCCGAACCGAGCAAGAACATTGTGCGTGGTTTTCTCGCCTACGATCGCTTCCTCGAAAAATTTCCCGAGTTCATCGGTCGCGTCAATTTTCTCGCCTACCTCGTTCCCTCACGCCTTGAAGTGCTTGAATACGTCGATTACCTGGATGACATCAACACTATCGTCGGGCGCATCAATACGAAGTATGCGAACGCCGCGGAACAGGACGGGGTCGCCTGGCAACCGGTCAGGCTATTCATCGGCGACGACTACCCGCGCGCACTCGCGGCGCTCAAGCGCTACGATGTCCTGCTCGTTAATGCGATTTTCGACGGCATGAATCTGGTCGCGAAAGAAGGTGCGCTCCTCAACCAGCAGGATGGCGTCCTCATCCTGTCTGAAGCGGCCGGCGCCTATCAACAGCTCGGCCCACATTCGCTGACCGTCTCATCGACCGATGTCGAAAGCACCGCGGAGGCGATCTATACCGCGCTGACCATGAATCGCGATAAGCGCGCCGCCTGGTCACGCGAACTGCGCGAGTTGGTACGAACCCAGAATATCCGCGCCTGGATCTACGCGCAGATCGACGATCTCGCCAAGCTGACACCGGCCAGCCCGGGTTTTCGCTAGCCGTTGCCCGGTTATGGTAGCGCCATACCGCCGGTGTAGGGGCAACATTTATGGCGCCCGGCGCGCCGTTCAGGCGGCGCCGGTCCTCCCTGTTCCCGACCACACGCGTTCGGGGAATGGCCCTGCGTCAAACTGTGCGCGTTCCCCTGTCGGTGCCGCAGGTGATACCCGCCTCGTGCGCTGCGCGCACATCGGCGCGGGCGCGATGAATCTCGCCCCTACGCGTGCTCGTTAAGCGCACCAGCCCTGCGCATGAGGTCAAGCGTCACATCGAGCGGCAGGGCATGGCGTACGTGGTCATCCCAACCGTCGAGCGTTGTGGCGCGAAAGAGGGCGTTGATGACGGCTTCTTCGGTCGCCTCGACGCTCGCCTGGAAGAGCGCGTCGATCAGACGCCCGCCTTCAGTGACATGCGGCAGCGTCACGAGAAGTTCTTCAGAATCGTGCGGCAGTCTCAGCGCGTTGGAAAAGGCGACGATGAAATCGCCGCTGCCATTTCCGGCAATCGAGCCGGTGCGCGCCAGTCCGAGGGCGGCACGCCGGGCCAGTCGCCGCAACGCGCGATCGAGCATCGGTGCATCAGTCGCCAGCAAAACAATACAGGAGCCGGTTTCCTTGAGCGTTTCGGGCGGCATCCAGTCCGCCAGCGCACGACCGACCGGCACACCGGCGATCGTCAGCTGGTCGCGGCGGCCGAAATTGCCCAGCACGATCGCACCAACGGTGTAACCCCCAAGCTCGCCGGGGAGTCGCCGCGACGCGGTGCCGATGCCACCCTTGAAGCCGAAGAGCGACATGCCGGTGCCCGCGCCAACGGTGCCTTCCGACACCGGCCCGCTCGCGGCGCGCTCGATCGCTTCACGGACGTGCGGTTGGCGCACGTGCCGGCCTTGCATGTCGTTCAGAAAGGCATCCGAGCATTCGGTGACGAGCGCGTTGGCGGTCGAGGTCGTGACGGCGATATCCGGATTGAGGCTCATCATGTACTCGGCGACGCCATCGGCCACGATCCCGACGTTCATGGTGCCAGTCATCATCACCGGACTTTCGATCACCCCGAGCTCTTCGATCTGCTCCTGCCCGAAGCATTTACCGAAGCCGTTGAGCACGAAAATGCCGGCCGGCACCTTCTCGCGAAAGAGATTACCGCCATGCGGCACAATGGCCGTTACGCCGGTCCGCACCGGTCCAACCCCGCGTTGTAACGGCCCCGATCCCTCGATCAACGTGACGTGGCCGACGCGCACATCGGGGACATCGGTAATCGCGTTGAGCGGCCCCGGCTCCATCGTACCGAGGA
>JAICWZ010000218.1 GCA_025966355.1 Thermomicrobiaceae bacterium | reverse complement strand
GGTATCACACTCCCGATCACCAAGCACAACTTCGTCATCCGCACCGTCGACGACATCGGCCCGACGATCCAGAAGGCCTTTCATCTGGCCATCAGCGGCCGGCCGGGTCCGGTCTTGATCGACTTCCCGAAAGATGTGCAGCTCGCCCGTGGCACGCTGGCGCCCGAGGAGCCGCTCAATCTGCCCGGCTATCGCCCGACGATCGTGCCGCATCGCCGGCAGGTGAAGCGCGCCGCCGAGATGATTCGCAAGGCGGAACGACCACTGGTTTTGGCCGGTCATGGCATCGTCATTTCGGGCGCGAGCGCTGAACTCGTCGAATTCGCCGAACGAGTGCAGGTGCCGATCGGGCTGACCCTGCTCGGCATCGGCGGCTTTCCCGGCTCGCATCCGCTCAGCCTCGGTATGGTCGGCATGCACGGCTTCACGCACGGCAACCACGCCATCAACGAATGCGACGTGCTGATCGGTATCGGCATGCGCTTCGATGATCGCGTCACCGGCCGCCTCTCGGAATTCGCCCCGAACGCCAAAGTGGTACACATCGACGTCGATCCGGCTGAGATCGGCAAGAATATGCCGGCCAATGTCCCGGTCGTCGGCGACGCCCGCGAGACGCTGTTGATGCTCAACGAGATGCTCGAACCGCAGCGCCACGACGCCTGGCTGGAGCAGATCGAGAGCTGGCGGCGGGACATGCCGTCGCGCGAGACTCACTCGAGCGGCGCATTGCTGCCGCAATATGTGATCGAACGCCTGCACGCGCGCACCGAGGGCCGGGCGATTGTGACGACCGACGTTGGCCAGCATCAGATGTGGGCCGCGCAATATTATGCGTGCGATATTCCGAAGCAGTGGATTACCTCCGGCGGTCTCGGCACCATGGGCTTCGGTGTGCCGTCGGCGCTCGGCGCGGCGCTTGGCTGCCGCGATCAGACGGTCTGGACGATCTGCGGCGACGGTGGCGTGCAAATGACGCTCTTCGAGTTCGCCACGCTGGTGCAGGAACATGCCAACGTCAAGGTCGCCATCATTAACAACGGTTATCTGGGCATGGTGCGCCAGTGGCAGCAGCTGTTCCATAACCGTAACTACTCCGAAACGCCGATCAGCAGTCCCGATTTCGTCATGCTGGGACAGGCGTACAGCATCCCAAGCCGCCGCGTGCTGACTCCGTCCGACGTGGATGAGGCAATTGACTGGGCGCAGTCGTTCGAAGGACCGGCGCTGATCGAATTCGTCGTGAATCAGGAAGAGAACGTCTATCCGATGATCCCCTCGGGCGGGTCGGTCGGCGAGATGATCGAAGAGGAGTTGGAGTGGTAAACGTGCGTGCGCATACACTGGTCGTGCTCGTCGAAGATCATCCAGGGGTCATGAACCGGATCATGAGTCTCTTCCGCCAGCGCGGATTTAATGTCGATAGCATCGCGGTCGGGCATAGCGAGATGGCCGGAATGTCCCGCATCACGCTCGGCGTGACTGGCGATGAGCGAGAAATCGAGCAGCTCAGCAAACAGCTCTACAAGCTGCTCGAAGTCGTCAAGGTGACCGACGTTTCCGGCGAAAATCTGATCCACCGAGAGCTGGCGCTGGTGAAGCTGGCCGCCACGGAACGGACGCGCGGTGATATTATGCGCCTGGTGTCGGAAGTCTTTCGCGCTCGAGTCGTCGATGCCGCGCCGGACACCGTCGTGATCGAGGTCACCGGTCCGAGCGAGAAGATCGACAGCCTGATCGCGCTGGTGCGTCCGTATGGCATCAAGGAGATCGCGCGCACCGGTGCGGTCGCCATGGTGCGCGGCAGCGGTGCCGTGGCGACGACGCGCGAAGAGGCGATGGCATAGCAAGAGCACGCGATACGGGGGCGCGTCGCTTCCGCAAGAACACGAGGACAGGCGAGAGGAGCAAGGTTCGTGGCGCAGGTTTATTACGATAAGGACGCCGATCTTTCCCTGCTGGAGGGGAAGACGGTGGCGATCATGGGCTACGGCAGCCAGGGGCACGCCCATGCGCAGAATCTGAGAGACAGCGGGGTCAACGTCGTGGTTGGCCTCTATGAGGGAAGCAAGAGCCGGGCGAAAGCCGAGGCTGACGGTTTCCAGGTAATGTCGGTCCGTGACGCCGCCAAGCAAGCGGATATCGTCATGATGCTTCTGCCGGATCATACGCAGAAGAAGGTGTATGACGAGAGCGTCGCGCCGGAGCTTTCGGCCGGCAAGACGCTGATGTTCGCCCACGGCTTCAACATTCACTTCGACCGCGTCGTCCCACCGGCCGATGTCGATGTCTCGATGATCGCGCCGAAAGGCCCCGGTCATATCGTGCGCGACATGTATGTCGAGAAGATCGGCGTACCGGCGCTGATGGCGGTGCATCAGGACGCCTCGGGCAAAGCGAAGGAGAAGGCCCTGGCCTATGGTCGCGCGCTCGGCGCGACGCGCGCTGGTGTGCTGGAGACGACGTTCAAGGAAGAGACCGAGACCGATCTCTTCGGCGAGCAGGCGGTCCTCTGCGGCGGGGTCACCTCGCTCATTCTGGCGGCGTTCGAGACGCTGGTCGATGCCGGTTATCAGCCGGAACTGGCGTACTTCGAGGTGATGCACGAACTGAAGATGATCGTCGATCTAATGTACTCGGGCGGCATGAAGTTCATGCGCTACTCGGTGAGTGACACGGCCGAATACGGCGACTACGTCAGCGGCCCGCGCCTCATCGACGATCGCGTGCGCGAGTCGATGCACGGCGTGTTGCAGGACATCCAGAGCGGCAAGTTCGCCAATCAGTGGATGACCGAGAACGACGAGGGTCGCCCCAATTTTCCGCAGATGCGCGAAGCGGCCAATCAACATCAGATTGAGATTGTCGGCGAGCAGCTGCGTGGCATGATGCCCTGGCTCAATGCCCGCACCGTGCCGGAACGCAAATAGCAGGCGAGCCGCAACCAAGACGATTGTTCGACAGGACGTGCCGCTTGACACGTCCTGTTCTCGTCTCCGCATCATTCTGAGCAGCAGTGAAGAGTCTCTCTTGTGTTCCCTTCTGTATGAAGTAAGCATAGCGAAGAGGAGATCATTCACGGCGGTTCAGGATGACAAAGAGTTTCCCGTTATCGCCGGGCAGGTGGCATTTCCCAATAACTCAAGAGAGGCACGCACTCAACCGCCGACACCTGTCAGATGGTGGACGTGTCACGGGCGACGTTGTATCGAACGATCAGGATCTATCGAGTGTCGGGCCTGAGCGGTGGTGAGTTCTGAGCAGATCGTCTGATTTCCATTTCCAAGACCCACATACCCGCTCAATCGTCAAGTTGTTGCGAAGGTCCCATCCACTTCGCCTGAGTTAGTTTCCTGTTGCACAGCCATCGTCGTTCGCTGCCGATTCGCCATATAGGCCCGGCCATGGCGATCTCACGGGGTTACGACTGGCGTCCCCGTCGCAACGGGCGTTCCCGGCAAACCGAATACGTTTTGAAGCGTTGGTTCAGTGGTCTGCAAGCCACTTGAGGTCACATTAAACGTTGGGCACATGTTTGGAAGCGTTAGTCTGTTCAGGCCAAGGCCATTGTGAATCCAGGGGATCTTAGTCTGTGTACCTGGAAGAACAACGACCTCGCGAAACGGGCCTCCCGTCAATGTTTGATACCTTTCGGGACATACGTCCTGCGTATTCGTGAAGAACCAGACTTTGTAGCCGGGTTGTAGCGTCAGCGCCGCAGTGGATACCGCTCCGTGCGGCGCTGTGTGATAGGTGGCTGCGGCCTTGCCTGTCGTGTTGTCCAGTTCCAGAGTCGGGAGGCCCCCATTCAGGGTACAGGGCGTCGCCGAACTATTCGTGAGCGACCAAGCATCCTGATATTGCCCGCCCCCTGCTCCCAAGTCCTTTTGATCCAAGGTAAGTTGGCTCGCCGCGCAAACGTTGGATGTCGTTCCGGGGACCATTGAGGCTCCGGTCGTCGGCTGCTCAGTTGGTTGATCCAACGTGCCGCACGCGTTCAGCAATACCGCAGCCAGAACACATGCGACCACCACATCGACAAACGTTCGTGGATGATGAACGATCTGAGATCGTCGTTGATTCGAGAACATCGGACCCTCTCTCTTGCCGTCGTGCGTCCGGCTACGGGAAGTTGCTGACATTCCATTGGTCCCAATCACCGTCGTTTTGATTCCACTGGAACCGTTTAAGAGAGGAGTCGGAATCACTGAGTAGGTTCCCGCAGCTCGCTCCGCCAGCGAACATACCACGCTCCGATCTCCTCGAAATCGAAGAACGGCCACGTACGGTGCTCGGTGTCGGAGATCATGCCGCAATGGAAGGCAGTCGAGACGCGCAAGTTGGCGAGCAGGTATCGCGAT
>JAICWZ010000541.1 GCA_025966355.1 Thermomicrobiaceae bacterium | reverse complement strand
CGCCGCCGGTACGACGCCGCGTTGTAGAGGCAGGCGCGCACCGAGATCTTGTTGTATTCGACGATGTCACGCAGTCGCCATTCGCCACCGCCCCACGGATTCGGATGATTCCACTGCGATGTGCGCGGATTGAAGCCGCGCGCCTCGCGCAGATCGATGCCGCTCAGGTGAATCGGCGTGGCGATCTTGCAACTGGCCGCTTCGGAGAGCAGCCGGATGCCCCCGTGATAGTGCTGGTAGGCTCGCGATGGCGAATAGGCATCGAAGATGATGTTGGTGGCAACACCCTTTTTGCCGGCTGACGTGAGCGCCGTCGCCATGGCCGTACCGACCTGGGAGATCTCGGCCACCAGCGCCGGATCGATATTCGGATCGTACGGATCGATGAAGGGTGGCAGGACGTAGCGCGGGCCGTCCGGGTTCATCTGATGCTGGTCGAAGACGATGTGCGGGTGCCAGGGATTTTGCACCTTCTCGATCGCAAGCCGGTTCTCGACCTGGGTCAGCATGAACCAGTCGCGGTTGTTATCGTGACCGGTGTATTTCTGGTAGATCTGCGGCGGCTGCGACCCTTCGGCGCGCGTCCCGAGCGTCTTCTGATACCAGTCCGCGACCAGCTCCATGCCATCCGGATTGAGCGACGGCACCAGCAGCAGGATGACGTTATCGAGAATCAGGCGCGTCGCCTCGTCGTCACCGGTCGCCAGCTCATAGACCAGCTCCGGTGTCGCCTGCACCGCGCCGACCTCGGTCGCATGCACGCTGCAACTGACCATGACGATCGCGCGGCCGATCTCGACGAGGCGTTCAGCCTCTTCATCCGAGAGATTACGCGGATCGGCCAGCCGTTTCTGAATCTGCCGGAACTCTTCGAGCTTGGCCAGATTCTCGGCCGACGAGATCGTCAGCAACACAAACGGCTGCCCCTCTGTCGCCGGGCCAAGGTCTTCGTAGCGCACCCGATCGGTCGCGGCGGCGATCTCCTGAAAATACGTCAGCATATCGGGCCAGCGCACCAGCTTGCGATCAGCGCCCATCGGAAAGCCGAACCGCTCCTCGGGATTCGCCAGCTTCACCGCACGTTCAGCCATGTAACAACCTCTCGCGATGTTCTCATCAGGACAGTCCGCGCCAGGCCGGCGGCGAGATAGAGCGGCAGATCGGCGGCATGGTGCTCCCCGCAAGGTAGCATAGCGGGCGGGTTTGGGAAACGGGGAAGACACGCGACCGTCGGTGGCTTTCGATGAGGTCCTGCGTGGCCGAACGACGCCCGAGGTTGAAAACCGTCGGGCTATAAAACGAAATCCCTTCGGGATTGGGGATCGTTCCTCTTAGTCTCCGCAGAGACTTCGTCGACGTAGCCCGATGGTTTTCAACCTCGGGCGAGGGACGAGCGCGCCGACGTTCACCGATCACCACACGCGCACCCCAAACGACGGACCCAGCTACTCCTCCACCGCCTGCAAAAAACGACGCACAACCGCGTTGTATTCGTCCGGTTTCTGCTGGTTGCTCAGGTGACCGGTGCCAGCGATGACCTCGAGCCGCGCGCCGGGAATGCCGTCGGCAAGCTGGCGTGAATGCTCCATTGCCACGACGCGATCGTGCTCTCCGGCGATGACGAGCGTGGGGACGTTGATTGCCGGCAAGAGGTCGAGAAAGTCAGTGTGATGCAGGGCGATGGCCGCCTGACGATAGCCGTTCGGGTGAATCGCCGCCAGCATCGCCTCGATCTCCTGCTTGACCGCCGCCGGCGCGTCGTCCGGCACGAGCATCGGCAGGCGCGCGGTTGCCATCTCGGCCGGGGTCTTCGTCGCCACGGCATCGAGCCGCCCTTGCAGGATCGCGTTGCGTTGCGCCTCCGGGCGGACAGCACTCCCGGCGAAGGTGTCGGAGAGGATCAACGAGCGCACCCGCGCGGGATAGAGGCGATAGAACTCCTGCGCCAGCAGCCCACCCCACGATTGACCGAGGAGATGAACCGG
>JAICWZ010000494.1 GCA_025966355.1 Thermomicrobiaceae bacterium | reverse complement strand
GGTGCAGGGCGCCGGTTCGGGAGGGATCGGATCGAACATTCACCATCTGATCCTGCCCGCCGTGGCGCTCGGCTTTGAATCGTCCGCGCTCGTCGCACGCACCACGCGCTCGGCGCTGCTGGCCGTGCTCGGTGAGGACTATATTCGCACCGCCAGCGCCAAAGGGCTCTCAAACTTCACCGTCGTGCGCGCCCATGCCCTGCGCGCCGCGCTCGTGCCGATTCTCGCAGTACTCGGCCTCTACTTCGGCCAACTGCTTGGTGGTGCCGGCATTGCCGAGATCGTCTTCGGTCGTCCTGGCCTCGGCAAGCTGCTGATCGACGCCATCCTGCAACGCGATTACCCGCTTTCTCAGGCATTGATCTTCGTCTTTCTCGTCGCCGTGATCGGGGTCAATTTCATTACCGATACCCTCTATGGCTTCGCTGATCCACGTTTGCGCAAGAAATAGGAGTGTGTGACTGGTGACCGCGAGCCGGAAATTGACGACCGATTCTCAGGCGGCGATCGAACTCCGCGGCAAACCTCGCACCTTCTGGAGCGATATGCGCCGTTCCTTCCTGCGCAACCGCGCGGGCATGGTTGGTGTCGCTCTGATCGTGCTTTTTCTGCTCGTCTCGGCCTGGGGTATGATCGGCACGCCGTCCGACACGAACCGGAGCCGCCTCGGTCAGCGCTTGCAGCATCCGAGTACCGAACACTGGCTCGGCACAGACGGTCAGGGTCGTGACATCAAGAATCGCATCCTGCTCGGTGCGCACCTGGCGCTTGCCGTCGGTGTCTTTTCGGTGGCGGGCGGCGGCATCATCGGCTGCGCGCTCGGACTGATCGCCGGCTACTACCGAAAAAAGGTCGGCACGGTCATCATGCGCCTCATCGACGCGCTGCTGGCCTTCCCGACGCTGCTCTTAGCTCTGGCGATCATGGCGACGCTTGGTGCAGGGCTGACAAATATCATGATCGCCGTCGGCTTTTCGACCTTACCGCGCTTCGCTCGCCTGATGCAGGCGGAAGTGCTGGGGATCAGCGAACGCGAATACATTACTGCCGCCCGCGCTATCGGCGCGCCGCCGATCCGCTCGATCCTACTCAAGCATGTCTTGCCGAATTCGCTCTCGTCGGTGCTGGTGATGGCGACGCTCTACGTTTCGACCGCGATTCTGGCCGAGGCGACGCTCAGCTTCCTCGGTCTCGGCCCCGCGCCGCCGACACCGACCTGGGGCTCGATGATTAACGACGGCAGCTCGGTCCTGCAGCTGGCGCCCTGGGTGGTGCTCTTCCCTGGGCTGGCGATCATGATTACGGTTCTCGGGTTCAATCTCGTCGGCGATGGATTGCGCGATGCGCTCGACACCCGGCTGCGCGATCGTTAGGACCGGGTACGGTAACACGGGGAGTTCGCTCGCCAGGATCGAGGTGGGGTAATCGGAAGAACGTGTCCCTCAATGGTGTTCACGAGTTCTTTTCGGGCTACAGGGTTAGGTGGCCCGCGCGGCTCAATGAGGAGGAATACGATGGACGATACCGCGGGTATCAAATCAATGACGTTCATGAATCGCCGCCGCTTCTTGCTCGTTTCGACCGCGACCGCCGGCGCCGCGTTGCTGGCCGCCTGCGGCGGCTCATCCAATGACAACACCGCCACATCGTCGGCCAGCACGGCCGCGTCCGCGTCGACCAGCGCCGCGACGAGCGCATCGAGTGGCTCCGCCTCGCCAAGCTCCGGCGGTGCGTCAACCGGCGCCACGCCGCAGGCCTCGGCAGCCGCAAGCGCCGCATCGACGGCCGCGGCCGGCGTGCCGGGTGGCAAGAAGATCTATCGAATCGGTACGCCGAGCGCGATTACTGAACTCGATCCGGGTCATACGACGACTGAGGTGAACAACGCGCCGCAGGAAGCGCTCTTTGACTACGTCGCACGCTACACCTATGATCCGCCGCTGGGGAACGCGATCCTGCCCGATCTTGCGAAGTCGTGGGATCTCAGTAGCGACGGCACCACCTTCACCTTCCATCTCCAGTCTGGAGTGAAGTTCCACAACGGTGATGAGATGACCGCCGATGACATCAAATGGAATTTCGATCGATATCAGAACCCGGATACCGGTTCCTCGGCCGGGCCGGACTGGAAGGGCGCGACGATCACGGTCGTCGATCCCTCCACCGTAGAGGTGAAGTTCGATCATCCGAACGTTGCGTTCATTCCGGCGACGATCGCCTACAGTTGTAAGATCATTTCACCCAAGGTTTCGCAGCAGCTCGGGGACAAGTG
>JAICWZ010000579.1 GCA_025966355.1 Thermomicrobiaceae bacterium | reverse complement strand
GGAATCGGCCAGCCTTGCGCCTTGACGAAGAGCCGAAATGCTTCGGGGCTCGTCATGGCCCACATGACGTCGGACGCTTCGGATGCGGACAGGCCCGGCTTGAGTGCGCCGCTGCTCGCCCATTTGTGAACGAATCCGGCTTGCCCTTCTCGCCGACGGCCATCGCCTTCACGTGCGACAGCGGCCAGTTCTGGTTCGGCACGACCTGCGTCTAACGCGATGTCGATGACATCGGCTCCGCGCTCGTAGAAACGCATATTGAAGTCGATAACATGCGCCAGTTGCGTGCGTGGATCGGTCGAGGCCCAGGCAGCCTGGATCTCACCGACGAGATCCGCGACGTCTTCCATTTCGTCGAGAAGCGCGAAGAGAACGGCCTTTTTAGAACCGTAGGTCGCATAGAACGTCTGGACGGCCAATCCCGCGTCTTGGGCGATCGATTGAATCGTCGTCGCCGCATAACCGTTTTGAGCGAACAGCCGCCTCGCGCTCGCGGCGAAACGCGCGCGCGTTGCATCGGCCTGTTCGCGACGTTTGGGTGATTCGTAGCGGTTGCGGCGCGATTCTTTTGCGCTAAACGGTATCCCCCTTGGATTTCTCACTGACCGAGACCGAGCGCCAAAGGTGGCAACACAAATTATAGCGGGGCTTGACTCGCCACATTCATTAGAGTAACACTCTATTTCAATAGAGTGTTACTCCATTGTTCGATTCGGGCCAATCCGGTCTCTGCCGAGACCGAGAAGTGGAAGGTCATGGAACGAGAAGCACGATTTGAGGCTGGTCGAGTTTTGGGCCTTATGCTGACGCTTGCGGGACTGCTCTTCACGCTCGCTGGCATCCTTCATCCACAAGGGCACGGTGACGACTTCACGACGGCAGTCAGTTCGATGCTCAACAGCTCGCAATGGCCGATCGCCCATTGGTTCGCGTTGACCTCTGCCCTGCTGTTGGTCTGGGCCGTATTGCTGCTCCACGATGCCGATTTGATTGGCAGCTCCGGTATCGGGGATGCAGGCACGCGGCTCACGATCCTGGGCGGCGTATTTATGGCTGTCCAGCTCGCGGTCGAGTTGGCCGCGCACAGCGAGGCAACAGCACTGGTCGCCGGCCAACCACACCCATTTGGAGGCTTTATCGGGCTCTGGATCGTTTGGGCCGGCATACAGCTCACGCGCGGCCGGGGCGCGACCGAAGCTGCATCGCCAACCAGCACGAATCTCGGTCGAGCGAAAACGGGATTGGAAGCGACCGCGCGATCGTAGCTCATCACGACGTTTACGTCTGCCGAGCGGTGGGCCGTATCGACCATAGATATCGCGGCCCACCTTTTCCGTCGTTCCCGCCCGAACGATGTGTCCTCACACGTGATCTCCCCCAGAACGCGCTCCCGCCAAGCCGCAGCTAGTCGTCCGAAGCATCGGACTTCGGCGCTGGACAGTGCTCCGCTGGCGCGACGGCGAGTTCAAAATGCCAGATCTCATTCGCGTACATTTGGCAGAGTCCATAGCGGCTGCCGTGTCGCAGGAGCCAGTCGTCAGCGGCGGTTGGGGAAATATCGACGGCGTTTCCAGCGACGTGCGAGGACTGCTCCGGCGTGTCCACCCATTTGCGTGCTTCTTGTTCGCTGCCGTACTTGATCACCGCCTGGTTGAGTAACTGCTGTTGATAGCGTGCGCTGCGCCAGCCTGAATTGATGCGAATATCGATTCCGGCAT
>JAICWZ010000159.1 GCA_025966355.1 Thermomicrobiaceae bacterium | reverse complement strand
GTTTCGCTTGAGCCTGCGCCAGGAGAATGCGCAGGCGCGACTGTCGCGGATCATGTGAACGACGCGCACATCAAGCTTTGGTGACTCGGCCAAGGCGAGCGCATACACCCCGAACTTTGATGAGTCCACGATGACATCGCAGCCGGAAACACGTTGAATCGCCTGGTAAAGACGTTCGGTGATTGCAACGTATTCGTGCAGTCGGCGTTGAAAGTCAGGAGGACGGAGCCGGGGGAAGAGGAGGTATGGCAAATGCCAGGCTCGTTGCACGGAACCAATGAGGGCAATCACGTCGTTTGGATCAATCTCTTTGGAACCAAACGCGTCAGTCAGAACCGCAGTCCAGAACGCGCATTCGCGGCACGGCACGCCACATCCGCAGAGTCCCATCCCTTCGCGCCATTGGCCCCAGAAATCGAATAGCTCCCCCACGGCGACGCAGCGAACGTGTGCGCCAATGACCCGACTGAGGAGTGTTGTCCCGCTCCGATTTTCTCCGGCAATATAGACGACACGAACCATTCGTTCCCCGTCCCCGCTTTCATCCGCCGTCCGACGCAAACCCCGTGGTACTGATTGACGTAATCGGCTGAGGAGCCGTTTCGGTTTGATCACTCCATCTGTAATTGACGCCGAGTAAGTCATACAGACGGTCGTTGTGTGGAGCATAGAATTCTCGTAGTCGCTCCCGAGTCTCGGGTCGCATCGCGGGATAGGCAAACGCCTTATGACCGCGACGATTCGTCGGCGTCCAGTCAGGGAGGCCCAGAAATTCGGTGGCCGTCTTGAGCGTCGTCGTCGGATTTCGGTAGAACACTTCCGACTGGATGACGAGCAATTGTTCTTTCGAGAACATGTTCAGCCACTGTGGAAGATAATCCGCGTAGATACCTTGGGTAACGTAGGAGTCGGCGTAGTAGGGGAAGCGCTGGTAGTCCGGATCGCTGTAGACGCGTTCCCGTTCGCCCCGCAGCCGATCGGGCTCGGCCGCGAGCGCAGCTTCAAACGAATCGAGCGATTCCATGCCGAGTCGCCGCTGATGATGATAATGGGAATACGCGCGGGCAACGGGATCTCTGAGGAGCACGATTAGCTTGACATTCGGCACGAGGTCCATGATGCGCTGAGGCGCGAACGGGTTCAACACGTAGCCCGGGCTGGCCTCACCGACGAAGAACGGTTCGTGATTGCCATGATTCGGTGGGGTGGCGAAGTGAGCCCGATACCAATCAACGCCCTTGGCGTGTCTGTACATGAAATAATTGACTTCTTTCCGCAACGACGGATGAACGTTCGGGTGCTCCAGCAATCGATCGTAGAGTTCAGTCGTTCCGCACTTACCGACCCCGATGATTAAGAATGAAGGCAAAGGGCCAAGGCGCCCACCGCGGACGCGAAACTCGACGATGGCATCGATGACCTGCCGACGATGGTGAAGGATGCGGCGTTTGGCTGCCGGCGGCAGCACCCTCACCGCGATTGCTCTCGCGTTCATACCTAATTCTCCCGGAGCGTTCAGAGGAAACCAAACGAACCGAATTGCTCGCGACCGTTCGCCGGGATACTGGACGCGCCCTGAGAGACAGGGCGCATCGCATCGGAACCGGGCGATCTCACGCAGGCGCCGTCTGTCGCCCGCAACTCGTACGTATGCCGATCCACTGGCCACAGCCTCAATCAGCCACAGCCGCGATCAGCGAGTCGTCAGCGCGCACGAAACCGCTCCGCACCAAGTGGGCAACGATTCGCTCGGCGTTCTCGCCGGGTGAGCTGCTGAGCGTATTGAGTTGTACCTCCGGCGAGAACGGCGGTTCATACGGGTCGTCGATACCGGTAAAGTCCTTGATCTCGCCACGCCGCGCCTTGGCGTACATGCCCTTGGTGTCGCGCTGCTCGCACACTTCAAGCGGCGTATCAACGAAGACTTCAACAAAGTGGTCTGATCCCACCATGTTACGAATCTCGTCGCGCGTAGCACGATAGGGGCTGACGGCGGCGCAGATGACGACGCCGCCATGGCGCACGATCTCGGCGGCGACGAAGCCGATGCGCCGGATATTGGTGTCTCGATCCTCCTTGGTGAAACCAAGTCCCTGCGACAGATGCGTCCGCACCACGTCGCCGTCGAGCACCGTAACCTGGCGACCTTGCTGCAGCAGCATCACGGTAAGCGCATCGGCGGTCGTGGATTTACCGGCGCCGCTCAAGCCGGTCATCCAGATGCAGACACCCTGGCGATGGCGCGGCGGGTAGGTTTCGGCCAGAATCTCCGCAACTTCGGGGCGGGTAAACCACTCGGGCAGGGTACGTCCGATACTGAGGAATTCCTCGCGCACTTGCGTTCCCGAAATCGACGCGATTCGCGCACCGTAGGGGAGGCGCGAGACCTGCTCATATCGTTCCTCGTCCGGCAGGTAGACGAGCTCATCGAACAATACGAGCTTGACGCCCAATTCTTCACTGAACTTCCCGACCAATTCCTGGGCGTCGTAGGGTCCATAGAAGGGCGTCCCAGTTGAGTCCTTGCCCGGGCTCGCATGGTCGCGACCGACGACGAAATGGTTCGCACCATGGTTCCGCCGGATAAGGGCGTGCCAGAGGGCTTCCCGGGGACCAGCCATACGCATCGCGAGCGGCAGGAGTGACAGCAAGATCCGATCCTGGTCGTAGTAGCGCTGCGCCAGCGCCTTATAGGTACGCACTCGTGTGTAATGGTCCACGTCGCCCGGCTTGGTCATCCCCACCGAGGGATGCAACAACAGGACGCCATCGACCTCCTGAATCGCCCGTTTGGTTAGCTCTTCGTGAACTCGGTGTAGCGGATTACGGGTCTGAAAGGCGACCACGTTCGGCCGACCGATGGTGGCTAACCGTTCGCGTACTTGGGCCGGCGTGAGCCGGAGATCGGCGAAGTCGTAGTGCTTTGGCAATTGCAGAGCCTGAAGACGGCCCGAAATATTGAATCGTCCCCAACGATGCATCTCGGCGACGAGCGGGTGACGGAGGTCGAGTGTTTGGAACACCTTTGCCGCGACCTCATCGACATCCCACCGATAAATCTCCTCGATCGTCATTACTGCCAGGATCTCGTTCTTCGCGTTGCGCAACGTCACGTCGCGGTCAAGGTGCAGATCGTCACGTGCTTCAACCGGCAAGGTGATCGGAATGGGGAAGATAAATCCGTTGGCCAGTCGCATTTCATCGAGGACGCGCTGGTGGTCATCGGCGCCCATGAAGCGATCGAGCGGAGAGAAGCCGCCGGTTACAAGGAGTTCTAAATCACAGACCGAGCGATCCGATAACTGCAGTGACGGCAGAGTGCTCGCATAGCGTTTCATCTCTTCTTGTTGCTCGGGTGCGACCAGTAGATCCACCAGCCGTCCCCCGTAGGGGGTAATCGTCTCCACATCTCGCTCAACGTCACCCATTTGACTCGCCCCCTTCCGCTTGCCTGTGTCATCCAACAAGCTACCGACCAAGTACCACGCGATACCCGTCACCGATCGATGATCGGTGACGGCGGAGGCGCATCACGCGCACTCCCGATGTCGACATGGTTGAACCGTTTTCTCTCCCAGCCTCCTCGTTGTGTTTTCACCTCTCTCCGTTTGAAGTCATGCATCCAGGAGCCTGATACCTGACTGACGACGAATCCGGTCGTCGTGACGACGAGTCCAGCGACGATGGCCGCGGCCCGAGCCGTGCCCAGAGGGCTCGCATGGCGGACGGTGTCGGTGAGGCCGCGCGCGACGCCAGCGGGCAAGGTCCGTACGGTATAGTGCCGTTCGGAGGCGAGCCCATCGGCCATTCCGACGTGTTGGGCGACCATGGTTTTGGATCGTCCCTCGGCATAGCAGCGTCGCAGGTAGTAACTCCACGTGCCACGATGCGGCGGGACCTGGTGGAAGATCCGGGCCCGCGGCTCGTAGAGCAACTTCGCCTCAGGGAAGCGCTGATGCACGCGAATGCAGAATTCGGTCTCTTCGCAACCGACCGGCAGCGTGCCGACGCGACCGATCCCGCTGCGAAACCCTCCCACTTCGCTGAAGATTTCCCGACGAAATGACATATTGGCACCGATAAGGTTACGAATCGGCCCCACGGCTCGTGGCATACCGCGATAGGTACAACCAACGACCCAGTCGAACTCCTCGGGGAACCATCCCGGTCGGCCGGTAACCCACGCCGGTTCGATCGAACCGCCGACGCCGATCACGCTCGAGTCTTTGAATCCTTGGCTGAGATAGGTCAGCCACTCCGGCGGAGCCACCGCATCGTCGTCCAGAAATGCGATGACGTCAGCCTGCACGACCGCGATAGCGCTGTTACGTGCGCCCGATAGACCGCGGGAGGCATGGCTCTCAACCACGGTCACGGGCAACTCGGCACGGACTCGCACCGCGAGAGACGGGTTGTGATCGACGGCGATCACAATCTCGGTGGCGGGGGTCTCCTGGCGTTCCACTGAGCGGATTGCCTCGACAAGCGCATCCCACCGGTCGTCGGCATAGGTACAGATCACAACTGAGACGGACGGGGCCACCATCAATCGCGGCCCTCGGCCCAGACCGAATCGTCGGCCATCAGCGAGTCACTCGCGAGACTCATGGATTCTGCCCAGGTGTGCACAGCGATGCGTACCGCGAAATGGCGCTCCTGCCAAATAGTATTTAGGACGCGCCAGCCATCCGGAAGCGTCTTGAGCCGGCCGGAGCCGTAAACGCGCTTCGCCTCGATACTCGGAACCTCAACGACTTTCATCCCTGTCCGCAGCGCGCGTACGTTCATCATCGTTTCGATCTCGAAGCCATCACCGTCGAGGCAGAGCAGCGGGACGAGGGATCGCCAGAATGCGTTATAGCCGTAACAGAGGTCGGAGTAGCGTCCACCGAAGAGGAGCCGGACGAGTCGGACAAAGAGTTGATTGCCTAATTGGCGGTAAGTCGGCATGTCGGATGTGCCGCCGCCGTGGGCGAAGCGTGAGCCCTTGGCGTAATCCGCACCAGCGAGCAAGGCGCCGACAAAGGCCGGAATCTCGGCCGGGTCGGTCGAACCATCGGCATCGAGCATCACAATGATGTCACCCGTCGCCAATGCGAAACCGGCGCGCAGCGCAGCACCCTTGCCACGCCCGCGTTGTGATACCACCCGAATGCCTGGCCAGAGTCGTTCGGCAATCTCCGGCGTTCCGTCTGTGGAGTTGCCATCGACCAGGATAACCTCATCGACCCAGCCCGGAATGCGCGGCAACACGTGAGGCAGATTTTGCGCCTCGTTGAGCGCTGGAATGACTACGCTGACGCGATGGCTCGTATGCAATGCACCGTT
>JAICWZ010000195.1 GCA_025966355.1 Thermomicrobiaceae bacterium | reverse complement strand
TGAAAACAGCCATTGCGATGTAGTAAAGCTGACGTTCGATCTTGTATGCGGCGGGCCAGAAGTCGATCAGGATGATGCGCACACCGTTGGCGGCGTGATAGTAGACGGCACCGACCAGCACGATCTCACCGATGCGAAAGATCGGATTGCGATAGAGAAAGAGAAGATCATTGAACGGACCGGGGCCGTAGCCGACGAGAAAAATGTCGACGATGTGCAGGAGAAGAAAGGCCAGGACACCAAGCCCGGAAATGCGGTGGAGCGCCCACGAGAGCATTCCCTGCGGAGCGCGATATCCTCCGTAACTCGAGACGAAACCCGGACGATGCGTTGCTTCGCTCGCTCCGCGTGATACCACGCCTCACGGTCCCTTCTGTTATCATCCGTCGACGATTGAAGAACTGCATGCAAGGTCCAGCGTGTGATTCGCCATCCCCTGCGAAAATCTACGGTTGATCGTGCGGTGTGTCAACAGCGGTGCGCGCGATGTGTGTCCCCAGATGCTGATTCTGATCGCATTTTCAGGGTACCGTGGGGCAGGAGGTGCTATACTTGGAGCACTCTCGCGTACTGTGCCGGCCATCTCGTTGATACGGATCGCTTCGGCTCGCGGACGCCCATCTCAACGTGCCGTTCCGTTGTGCTGGAAACGTGACCCTGGAAAGGAATGATCGTGGCCGAGACACACGATCAGCTCGCAACGTTGCGCAAGTTGGCGTCCGCCGCTCTGCCCACGATTTGCGATTTGACCGAAGCGATCTGCCTGATCCCCGCTCCGTCGTACCACGAGGAACGGCGTGCCCGCTTCGTGGCCGCGCAGCTGCGTGCGCGTGGGCTGACGGCGGAGATTGATGAGATCGGTAATGTCGTTGCCCGGCGCAAAGGGAGCGGCAAGGCGAAGTCGATGCTGCTGGCCGCGCATACCGATACGGTCTTTCCGATGAGTACGGAGCTCACGGTTCGCCGTGAGAATGGCACGATGATCGGACCGGCGATTGGCGATAACAGCCTGGCAGTGGCGTCACTGATCGAACTGGTGACGATCCTCGATGAAGCCCAAATCGAAACGCCGGGCGATCTGCTCGTCGTCGCCAACGTCGGAGAAGAAGGTCTCGGCAACCTGCGCGGGATTCGCGCCGTCTGTGATCGCTTTGGCGATGAACTCGGCGGAGTGATCGCCATCGAAGGGCATAATGTCGGGCGCGTCACGCATGGTGCCGTCGGATCGAAGCGCATTCGCGTGACGATCGAAGGGCCGGGCGGCCACAGTTGGGGCGCCTTTGGCCAGCCGAGTGCTATCCACGAGCTTGGCTTGATTGTTGGCGATATCGCCCGAGTCGCGGTGCCAACCGAGCCCAAGACGACGTTCAACGTCGGCCTCATCGAGGGCGGCGTGTCGGTCAACACGATTGCACCACGCGCGTCGGCGGTCATTGATATGCGCTCAGTTGATCCAGGCGCATTAGCCCGCCTGGCGAGCGAGGTCGAAGCGATTATTGGTCGACGCCAGACCGACCAGATCTCGACGAGCATCGAGGTGCTCGGAGAGCGACCGGCAGGCTGGACGCCGCCATCGGCCGAGATTGTGCAGACAGCCTCGGCGATTCTGCGTCGACTCGGCATCGAGCCGATGTTGAACGCATCGAGTACAGATGCGAATATTCCGATCAGCCGTGGGATCCCGGCAATCTGTATCGGTCTGACGCGCGGCAGCGGGGCGCATCGTGTCGACGAAATGATCGAAGTCGCGCCGATCGAGCAAGGCGTGGTGCAACTCGGGTTGCTGGTCGCGGCATTCCCCGTCGGTTAGTCTTAGATCCGTTCATCGGTCGTCAACGCCTTCACTGGAAAGGTCCATCTGGTTGAGTTCAGTCTATGTCGCGCTCGATCTCGAAGCGACTGGGATGGACCCTGAGCGTGATGAGGTCATCGAGATCGCGGCGATCAAGTTCCGCAACGATCGCGTGCTTGATCGCTGGGAGAGTCTTGTCCAGCCGCGTGGTTCGATTCCATTCAATATCACCAGCCTGACCGGCATCGGCGCCAAGGATGTGCGTCGCGCGCCGCCGTTCGCGGTCGTCGCGCCGCGTCTGCGCGATTTCGTGCGCAATCACCCGATCGTTGGGCAGTCGCCGCAGTTCGATATCGAGATGCTGCTCGGGGCCGGCTTGCAGTTGCGCAACCCGCTCTACGACACCTTCAAACTGGCGACGATGCTGATTCCGGATTTACCGGCCTACAGCCTGTCGACGATCGCGGCACGGCTCGGTATCTCGGTGCCGTCACAGCATCGTGCGATGGCGGATGTCGAAACGACGATGGCCGTCTTCCTCGGCTTGCTCGATCTGCTGCGTGACTACGACGACGTGACGCTGGAGCGGCTGGCGAGCTATGCCCGCACGGCGCAATCACCGCTCGCGCGGCTGTTCGATGAAACCGTCAAGGATCTCAAAGGTGTTGATGACGGCGTGATTGGCAGTTCGATCGCCGAGCAATTGCTGGCGAAGGGGATGGGGCCGCGCCAGGGGCCGGAGGTGATGTTTCTCTATCACCGGGAGAAGCCACCGAAGCTGGAACCGACCGGCAGAGAAGAGAGCATCGATCCGCGCAAGTTCGCTGAGTGGAGCGAACCGGGTGGTGCGTTCGCACGGTCGTTCAGCGGCTACGAATATCGGCCGCAGCAGGTCGAGATGATGACCTCGGTGGCCGATACGCTGCGCGATGGCGGCACGCTTTTCGTTGAAGCGGGCACCGGCACCGGTAAGTCGGTCGCCTACTTGCTGCCGGCCGTGCTGCACGCGGTGGAGCATGGTGAGCCGGTCGTCATTTCGACGAACACGATCGCGCTGCAGGACCAGCTCTTCCGCAAGGATCTGCCCGATCTGCGCCGCTCGTTGACGGCGATGGCGAAGGACGATCCGTCGTTGCGCGATGCCGCCAATTTCGAAGCGGCGCTCCTGAAAGGGCGCTCGAACTATCTCTGCCTGCGGCGCTGGTTCATCGCCGAGCGTTCCGCCGCGCAGACACCGGACGAAGCGGCCCTGCATGCCAAGATCCTCACCTGGATACAGCAGACCGATACCGGCGACCGCGCCGAATTGCATCTCCCGCTGGAGGAGCAGGTCTACTGGTCGCGCCTTGCCGAGGAAGAGGGCTCCTGCGTGCCGGGTCGGTGTGTCTTTCACCGGCGCAACCAGTGCTTCCTCTTCCGTGCACGCAACAAGGCCGAGAGCGCACACATCGTCGTCGTCAACCACGCGCTGCTTCTTTCAGACATGCTCGCATCGAACTCGGTGCTGCCGTCGTACCGCAACTTGATCATCGACGAGGCGCACAACCTGGAGGAAGAGGCGACCAAGCAGCTCGGCTTCTCGGTTGGTCGGAATGCGCTGCTCGATTTCATCACGCGGTGCGTTGATCACGATCCGCATGAAGGCATCGGCGGCGTCTTCGGCATCCTCTGGCGGGCCGCGTCGCTCGGCACCTCGGAGCCGGCGCGCTCGCTGGCACAACGGATGCAGCCGTGGCTCGAGAAGCTGAGCGACACCGCACGCGAGGCGACGGAGACGTGCGAACTGCTCTTTCAGTCGCTCAACGATTTCATCGATCGTTACCAGAGCGAGCAGGGCCATAGTGAGCGTGAGTTGCGGATAACCGACGCGGTACGACATGATCCCGGCTGGGGTGAGATCGAGCAGACGCTGGAACGCCTGTCGCGCCTCTTCCGTACGTTGCTCCAGGCGCTGACCGAGGCAGTCGTCGAAGTCGAGGGGTTCACCGAAGACGATATGCCGGGGAGCGGTGACCTTGTGACCGAACTCGATCTGCTCCTGCGTACCGGAAATCAGTTGCTCGACCGCGCCATCTCAGCGATCTCCGAACCGTCGAACGAGATGATCTACTGGCTTTCCCGTCGGCCGGGCAGCCAGGACGTGGCGGTGCAGGCAGCGCCGTTGCATGTTGGCGAGTCGCTCAAGCAGCGGCTGTTCGATCGCTGCCGCTCGGTCGTGCTCACCTCGGCGACATTGACGACTGACAACTCGTTCGACTACGTGCGCGGGCGACTCGGGGTCGAGGACGCGAACGATCTGCACGTGTCATCGCCCTTCGACTATCAGAAGTCAACGCTGCTCTATCTCGCGAATGACATTCCCGAGCCGGGACAGCCGGGGTACCAGCGAGCGTTGCAGGAGGTGTTGATCGAGCTCTGCCGCTCAACCCGTGGGAGGGCGATGATCCTCTTCACCTCGCATAGCGCACTACAGGCGACCTATCGAGCGATCAAACGCCCGCTGGAGGCCGAAGGGATTCTCGTGCTCGGCCAGCGACTCGACGGCAATCCGCGCCAGCTCGTCGATCGCATTAAGAGCCGCCCCGAAACGATTTTGCTTGGTACCAACAGCTTCTGGGAAGGCGTCGACATCGTTGGTGACGCGCTCAGCCTGTTGGTGATCACCAAGCTGCCCTTCTCCGTACCGTCCGATCCGGTCTTTGCGGCGCGCAGCGAAGGGTTCGACGATCCGTTTAATGAGTACGCCATTCCACAGGCGATCTTGCGCTTCAAGCAGGGGTTTGGCCGGTTGATCCGGAGCGCGTCGGATCGGGGCGTTTGCGCGATACTGGACAGGCGGATCGTCGGCCGGCGCTACGGTAGCGCGTTTGTGCGTTCGTTGCCCAATTGCACGGTCGAGATCGG
>JAICWZ010000025.1 GCA_025966355.1 Thermomicrobiaceae bacterium | reverse complement strand
TGCTCCATGCGATCACAGAAATCGGTGGCGTAGAAGAGATTGAGCGTGATCGGGTCGAGCGTGTGGCCGAGTTTGGCGCGCTCGATGCCGCGACCGGCCAGGCTGGATCGGCGCAGGCCGGTGTTGAGCACGGCATAACCGCTCGCTTCGAGCCATTCCTTGAGCAGCGCTATCTGCGTCGAACGCCCGACGCCGGCGGTACCTTCAACGACGACGAGCCGGCCAGGCAGGCTCTCATCAGCGATGCCGGGCGGCGGATCGCCATAAAAGCGAAGCTGCGTCATCCGGTCGGTCCTCCTCGTTGTGCCCCCTGGCTCAGGTAGCGGCCTTTGAGATTCGCCTCCTGTAATGCGGTCTGCAGCCCGCCATTACCGGCGCGCATGAGCCCGTTCAGGTGCGGTGCGACGATCTCACGAACCACCTGCTGTTGCCGAATCAAGTTCTCGGTGGCGTCGATGCGGACCAGGTTGAACTCGCGCACGATCTGATCGTATTCGTCGTGGATCTTGCCCTGGAAGAGGCGGAACGATTCGTAGGGATCGTCGCTGAGCGCCAGATCGAGTCCTGCCTCGTAATACTTGAGTTCCGGCCGCCCTGTCAGGATGCGACGCAGCGATTCGTCGAGCGGAACGTCGAAATAGAAGGCGATGTGCGGCTTCACGGCGAATGAATAGAGGTGGCGCAACCAGTCGCGGCTGACACCGCGTACCGCGTCACGGGCGAAGGCGGTGTAGGCGTAGCGATCGGCGAGCACGATGGCGCCCGCTTCCAGCGCCGGTATGATCTGCGCGTTGATGCGGCTGGCAAAATCGGCGGCGTGGATGAGGCTGAACGTCATCGGCGTGAGGCTGCGGCGCTTCTTGCCGCGGTTCGTCGTACTCTTGACAATGGGCGAGGAGTTCCATTCGCTGAAGACGACCAGGTAGCCCAGACTGACAAGCCACTTGTGCAGCAGATCGAGTTGCGTGCTCTTGCCCGAGCCGTCGATCCCTTCCACGATGAAGAGTCGTCCGGGAAAGCGATCGTTTCGCCGTAGCCCCATGACCGCGCGTCCTTTCAGTCGAAGACCAGTTCCCGGCCGAAGGCTCGACCAAATCGATCGGCCAGCTTTTCGCGCTCATACTCCGAAAACGCAGGGACGCTGAGTCGCACTCGCTCTGAGTCGACGTCGATCCGCAGGTCGATCGGAGTTTCGCCAGGATAGCGCCGTTCGATTTCGTCGGCGAGCGCCAGAATCGCACCGCAGCGTGCGATGGCTGGACCATCATCGTTTGTGAGCAGGGGGACGTACGCTTCGACGTCCGACTGTCGCTTATCTGCTTCGCGGATGATCGCCGCGAGCAGCGCGATTTCCCGGTGCGTGAAGCCATCGAGATCCGCCAGCAGCACGATCGACGCGCTGTGGTTCAGCCGGTTGTAATAATCGACGCTCCGTCCGATATCGAGGAGGAACGCAGCCTGGAAGAGTGCCGACTGGAACGCCTCGGGCAGTTCGGGAGCAAGCGCCACGATGAGTTGCTCGGCGGCCGAGACGCGTTGCTGCGCTCGATCGGCTTCCCAGGCCCGAAAACGCGTGGCGAGCGCCGCGACCGACGCCTGTTTCACGATCGCCGGATCGGGCGATGTCGAGCTGATGAGCGAGAAGGCGATTCCCTCGCGCAATCCCTCGCCGGAAACCAGGATCTCGTCGATTCCAAGCGTCTCCATCACCATCTGCACCGCGATCACGCCGCCAACGATTGAGTCGGCCCGGTCGGAGTTGAGTCCGGGCACGCCGCCGCGCCGCTGGCAGTCGAGCGACGCCAGCGATGACGCAATACGTTTGACGCGCGCGATGGGCACGGTGTAGCCGTGCAGCCGCTGAATCGGGCTCGGTCGTTGTTTGCGATTGATTTTTGCGATGTTGCGGATCGTGCCACCGGTGCCGACAAGCACGTCGCTCTTATCCGCCATCGGGACGCCATCCTCGGCCAGGCGCTGCTCGATGAACGGTTTGAGACGACGAATCTCCTTGGTGGTGGGCGGATCGCTCGGCAAAAACTGCTGCGCCAGCCGCAGCGCCCCGAGCGGCAGCATCCACGAAGCGACCCCGAGTCGATCGCGAAAATGCGTCAGTTCCAGACTGCCGCCACCGATATCGAGGACAAATCCGTTCCAGACCGGCAGCCCATGGATGGCGCCGAGGAACGAATAACGCGCCTCGGCCAGGCCATCGATGATCTCGACCTCGACACCGATCTCCCGTAGCACGCGCGCGCGCAGTTCCGCCCCGTTCGTGGCGTCGCGCATGGCGGCCGTACCGACCACGATCGTCCGCTCCGCACCGGCGCCGAGCGCGATGGCGTGGAAGGCGCGGAGGGCGTCGATCGTGCGATTAAGCGCCTCGTCATCGAGCGAGCCATCGTCGCGCAGGTTGCTCGCCAGGCGCAACGGTACGCGTGCGTCTTCCACGATTTCGAGCCGGTTCGGCGAATATTGGTCGTAGACGACAAGCCGGCCGGAATTGGAACCGAGATCGACGACCCCGATGCGCCGTTCGGGCACGTCCCCGTTCGCCAGTTCGTCGACCAGTTCTCCCACCGGCTGCATGACGACGCGTTCGTCCCTCACATCAGCGACCGACCGGCCAGTTGCCGTACCAGTCGAATGGCTGATCGTTCAGGTTGATCACAACGTTCTTGATTTCCGTGTACAGATCGAGCGCGTGTCGGCTGAGCTCCCGACCGATTCCGCTCTGCTTGAAGCCGCCGAACGGCGCTTCGGGCGGATTGACCGTTGGATAGTTGATGCTGACGTTCCCGGCACGGATCGACGCCGCCAGGCGATGCGCCCGTTTGAGATCGTTCGTCCAGATCGTCGCCGCCAGACCGTAGATGACGTTGTTCGCCATCTCCACGACCTCGCCGTCGTCCTTGAACGGGATGACCGACAGGACCGGCCCGAAGACCTCCTCCTGGGCGATTGTCATATCGTTCTTCACCTGGTCGAAGATCGTCGGCTCGATGAAGTTGCCCTTCTTCAGCACATCCGATTCCGGTCGTTTGCCGCCGAGCCGCAGATCGGCGCCCTCACCGCTGGCGCGTTCGACGAAGCTCAGAATGCGCTGGCACTGGCGTGAGGAGATGACCGGGCCCATCTGCGTCGCATCCTCCAGCGGATCACCGACGCGGATCTTCCCCGCTTTTGCCAGAAAGTCGGCCATGAACTTGTCGTGAATCGATTCGTGCAGGAAGAGCCGCGTGCGCGCCGTACAGCGCTGACCGGCGTTGGTGAAGATGGCAAAGAGCGAGCCGTTGACCGCTTCTTCGAGATCGGCATCCGGGAAGACGATGTTGGGGGACTTGCCGCCCAGTTCCAGCGACACCTTCTTGATCGTGCCGGCACTCAGGCGAATGATCTGGCGACCAGTCTCCGTCTCGCCGGTGAAGGCGACCTTGTCGACGCCTGGATGTTCGGCCAGCGCGGCGCCGATTTCGGCACCGGGACCCGGCAGCACGTTGACGACGCCCTCGGGAATGCCCGCTTCGAGGCAGAGCTGGCCGAGCAGCAGCGCCGTGATCGGTGTGGCGCTGGCCGGTTTCAGGATGATCGTGTTGCCGGTCGCGAGTGCTGGTCCGAGCTTCCAGGCGGCCATCAGGAGCGGGAAGTTCCAGGGGATGATCTGGGCGCAGACGCCGACCGGCTGGCGCAGCGTGTAGTCGAAGAGCGGCCCGTTCATCGGAATCGTCTCGCCCCAGCTGTGGCCGGTCAGATTGGCGTAATAGTCGAAGCAGTTAGCCGAGGCGTTCACATCACCGCGCGACTCGATGATGATCTTGCCGCAATTCAGCGTTTCCAATCGCGCGATCTCTTCCAGCCGTTCGCGCAGCAGATCTGCCACCTTATGCATGCGCTTGCTGCGTTCGGCTGGTGTCATCTTCGGCCACGGACCGTGATCGAACGCTTCGCGCGCCGCCGCGACCGCCCGGTTCACGTCTTCGATGCCCGCCTTCGCGATCCGCCCCACCGGCTCGTTGGTTGTCGGGCTGAGCGTATCGAACGTCGCGCCGGATGCGGCCGGCACGGATTGACCGTTGATGAGGAGTTGATAGCTCTTGATTCCGGTTTCGGTTGCCATAACGTCGTCCCTCCCTGCGTCGCATTCGCGGCTACATTGCCGCGTGAATCGGCTCAAGATTCATAAGGCTTCTGGCTCTTCATCGTATCACGGATCAGACGGTGATCCGCCAGGTGCGCTCAAATGACCCGCCTCGTGCATACGCACATCGGCTGGGCGTCATCAATGACGCACCCTACGTAGGGGTTTGATTGATCAAACCCGGCGCGCCGTTCAGGCGGCGCCCGGCTTCCCGGTGTCGACTGGCAGGAACATCACCATGTTCGCAGGACGCTGATCTCGCGAACTCTCGCTACCCCAGAAGCGACAGCGTATAGCTCGCCGCCTCTTCTCCGTTGGCCCAGTTCTCGATGAAGGCGTTGTAGGCGATTGAGCCGATGCCAATGTCGAGCAGGCAGCAGCGGAGCCGGGCGTCGATCTCGCGCTGGTCAGCGAGCGGATCGGCGCGGTAGTCGTCGAGCAGCTGGCGCGCCAGATTAATCGCGCCGAAATGGGGATACCACGGCTCGTAGAAAACGAACCAGGCGATGTCGTAGAGCGGATCACCATAGAACGACGATCCCCAGTCAAGCAGGGCGGTAATACGCCCCGGCGTCGCCAGCACGTTCCGATTCAGCAGATCGGAGTGGACGAGTCCACGAATGTCGGGAACGCGCTCCATCGTATCAACCAGTTCCGCGCGCAGGGTGTCATAGTTAATGGTGCCCATCGAGGACGCCTCGAGCTTGGCGCGCCAGCCGATGATCAGGCTGCCGGGCGAGTCGTTCTTGTCATCCAATACGAACGCGCGCCAGGTCGGGTACGCGGCGATTCCCTGCCTGTCCCAAAAACCGAAGCCGTGCGTTTCAGAAAGGTCGACCCGTCTGAGCGCACGAAGCAGGCGCAACAGCGAAGGGATCGTTGCTTCGAGATCGCCCATCGCCAGGTCTTCGAAAAACGCGCCCTCAACAAAGGGCGAAATAGCGTAATACGAGCCGTGCGCTTCACCGAGCGCCGTCATCTGGGGAACCGGCAGATCCCTGCTCGCGTAGCGGATCGCGTAGGCGTCGCGCTCGAAATTATCGGCGAACTGACTCCAGCGGATGACGTATGCCGAACCGGCGACCTCGAAGCGATAAGCACGCGACCAGGCGCCCGCGCCGAGCAGAGCGAGGTTCGTCACCGGCGCGCCGTGCCACGCTTCGAGAAAGCGCTGAATCATGCTCGCAGTCAACGCTGGTTGAGCGATCATGCCGAAAGCTTAGCCATCGTCACCACCCTCGACAATCTCGACCTTCGGCGCATAGGCCGGTGACTTAAGGCGGTAGTGACGAATCAGCGCGCCGAACGACGCCATGAACAGGACGCCTGCCAGCACCTCGACGACGTCGACGATACGCGGTTGAAAAAAGCCGAGCGCGAAGAGCAACCCGGTCCCGGCCGAGGGCGGATTCGAGATCTTGAAGAGCAGTTGCAGCAGGATAACCAGCGTCACCGTCAGTGCGGCCGCCGCGATCCGTCGTGGCGGCAGGCGCATCCCGACGTCCAGATGCGGTTCGGAACGTGCGTCGAGGATGAAGACCGCCGCCAGACCGGCGGCGATGCCGATCAGATGGCCGAGGCTTGTATCGCGGAATTGCGACGTGCGATGAAACGGAAATTCGGCCTGCAGGAACGCGGTCGGTCCGAGGCTCGGGTAGAGGAATGGTTGACTCGTGGCGTAGGCGACGGCGCCGACGACGAGCATCAAAAGCCCGGCGGCCAGCGGAGGCCAGAGTCGTTCCGGTATGGTGGGTTTGTGGACTGAAAGACGCATGGATCACCCGACGCGAATGGCGGCCATCCTCAGTCCGTGATCCGCAAGCTCGGGGCCGTTGACGCTAGAGTGCCTGAATCCAGGGACGAACGATGTACGTCGAGAATACGCCGGCCTCGTGGAGTGGATCGTGGTCGATGATGTCGATCACCTCTTCTTCCGACTCAGCCTCATAGATGATGAGCGCCCCGCTGTCGTCGTGGAAGGGTCCGGCCGCCCAAATTCTTCCGTTCTGCTTGAGCGATGCCAGGTATGCGCGATGCGCCGGTTCTACGTCGGTGATCCGCTCCTGATTTTCGTAGCCGATAAACGCCGCGTACTTCATCTCATCTCCTTCTTACCCGCCACGCTGAGGAACGCCCAACGAGATCTACTCGCCCCCGAACGGCTGCATCGCTGGAGGATTCTCCCCATCCTCGTCGCCGGGCAACGCACGCGGATCGCCCGTGATAATGAAGGCGGTTCGCTCGCAAATATTCGTCACGCGGTCGCCGATCCGCTCGAGATTGTGCGCCGACCAGAGAAGCTGGGTCGCGCGCTCGATCGTCTTCGGGTCGCCGATCATGTAGGTGAGCAACTCGCGGTAGACCTGATTGTAGAGACCGTCGAGCTCGTCATCCCGCTTCCAGATGGCACGGCAGGCCGCCAGATCGCGGTCGATAAATGCGCCCAACGCCTGGTGCAGCATCTCAATCGCAATATAGGCCATGCGCGGGATGTCGATCAACGGTTTGAGCGGTGGCTCCTTGCTGATCTCGAGCGCGATCTTGGCGATCCCCTCGGCGTAATCGCCGATTCGTTCAAGCTCGGTAATGATGAAGAGCGCTCCGGCGATGGCCCGCAGATCGACGGCCATCGGCTGCTGCGTCGCGATCAACAGCAGCGCGCGTTCTTCCAGCTCGAACGTCAGATTGTCGATTTCCCGGTCGGAAATGACGACACCTTTGGCAAGCTGGTCGTCGCGGTTGCGCATCGCTTCGACTGAGCGTTCGACCGCTTTTTCGGCCATGCTGCCCAGCAGCAGCAGATCTTCGCGCAGCGTTTGCAGCTGTCGATCGTAGTGCGCACGGCTGTGGATTGGAGTCGACATAGCTGGTTCCCCCAACGTTAGCCCACGCGACCGGTGATGTAATCCTCGGTGCGTGGATCAGTTGGATTCGTGAAAATCCTCGACGTCGGTCCCACCTCGACGAGTACCCCGGCCCGATCCGATCCCATGGTCATAAACGCGGTGATGTCCGACACACGCGCCGCCTGCTGCATGTTGTGCGTGACGATCACAATCGTATAACGCTTGACCAATTCTCGCATAAGTTCTTCGATCCGTAAGGTGGCGATCGGGTCGAGCGCGCTCGTTGGTTCGTCCATTAAGAGCGCTTCCGGCTGCACGGCCAGCGCCCGCGCGATACAGATGCGTTGTTGCTGGCCACCCGAAAGCGCCAGCGCCGAATCATCGAGGCGATCCTTCACTTCGTCCCAGAGCGCCGCACCGCGCAGCGCCTCCTCCACCCGATCGTGAATCTCGCGCTTGCTCAGCTTCGTGCTGAATGTCAGGCCGTAGGCGACGTTGTCGTAAATCGACTTCATGAAGGGGTTGGGCCGCTGAAAGACCATCCCGATCCTCCGCCGGATCACGATCGGATCGACATGTGCCCCGTAAACCGGCTGCTTGTCGAGCAGAACCTGTCCCTCGACCGATGCCGCCGGGTTGGTGTCGTGCATTCGGTTGATCGCGCGGAGCAACGTCGATTTGCCGGAGCCGGATGAACCGATCAACGCGCTCACCTGCCGCTCGGGGAAGCTGAGCGAAATATCGCGTACCGCGGTGAAGTCGCGGTACTTCACCGACAGATGCCGCGTCTCGAGCTTGATGGTGCTGACTGTTCCGGCTTTCGCGATCTCGTTGAGCGACCGCGTCGTGGCGGCGCCGAACCGTATCGCCAGATTCGGTTCGCCGCGCGGCTTGATCGTCATGGGCATACCTTCCATTGCGTCCTCTGTGCCTTCATCCGAACCGCCCGGTAATGTAGTCTTCCGTCTGCTTCGATTTCGGCGCGGTAAAGATCATCTGCGTCGGTCCGGCCTCGACCACTCCGCCCGACCCGCGCTCGTTCAGGTTCATAAACATCGTGTAGTCGGAAACACGCGCCGCCTGCTGCATGTTGTGCGTAACGATGACGATCGTGATCTCGGTCATCAGCTCGCGAATCAGCTCCTCGATGCGCAGCGTGGCGATCGGGTCGAGTGCGCTGGCCGGTTCGTCCATCAGAATCAGCTCCGGCTCAACCGCCAGCGCGCGTGCCAGGCAGAGCCGTTGTTGCTGCCCGCCCGAGAGCGCCGTGCCCGGCCGGTCGAGCCGGTCGGCGACTTCATCCCAGAGCGCCGCGCGCTTCAGGGCGCGCTCAACCGCCGCTTCCTTCTCACGGCGCCCGATGCCGTCAAGTTCCAGCCCGATCGAGACGTTCTCGGCGATCGTGCGTGCGCGCAGCGGATTCGGTTGCTGGAAGACCATGCCGATCCGGCGTCGAACGTGGATCGGATCGACCGACGGATCGTAGATGTTCGCGCCATCCAGCAGCACGCGGCCTTCGGCGCGCCCGCCGGGCACGGTTTCGTGCATCCGATTGAGCGAACGGAGCAAGGTCGATTTGCCACAGCCGGACGGCCCGATGATCGCGGTCACTCGCGCACGTGGGATCGCCAGATCGGTCCGAGCGACCGCCTCGCGTGAACCGTAATAGATCGTGAGGCCGTCGAGCACCAGATGGGCGTCGATGGCAGGCGGCATTTGAATGTTCGGGTTGGCGGCTGTGGCGGTCATAGTCTCCCCGTCAACGATGTGAGCGCGGACGCGTAACAATGCGCACGAGAATATTAATGCCGAGGACGATCACGACCAGCAAAAAGGCCGCTCCCCAGGCTTGCTGATTCAACACGGTGTACGGCTGTTCCGTGTAACGATACGCGAGCAGCGGCAACGCCTGCATCGGACCGAAGAGATCATAGGTCAGGTTGTTGTTGCCGAGCACGGTCACGAGCAGCGGCGCTGTCTCTCCGGCGGCGCGAGCAAAGGCGAGCAGCACGCCGGTCGCGATGCCACTCAGCGCCATCGGCAAGACGATCGTGAGCGTCGTCCGCCACTTCGGCGCGCCGAGCGCGATGGCGGCTTCTCGCGACGTTTGCGGCACGAGACGAAGGATCTCTTCGGTCGTGCGCGTAATGATCGGAACCATCAGGACGACCAGCGCGACGCTGCCGGCGAAGCCCGAGAAGCTCTTGACGCGCTGCACGATCAGCACATACGCCGTGACGCCCACGACAATCGACGGCATCGCCGAGAGCACATCGACGCAAAAGCGGATGGCGGTCGATGCGGCATTACCGGGGTACTCGGACAGATAGACGCCGGCCATAATCCCGATCGGTACCGCGAGCAGCAGGGCAAACCCGGTGATGATGACGGTCCCGACGATTGCATGCAGCACACCGCCGCCGGTTGAGGTGGTGCCAAAGCTGATCGGCCGGAACGTGTGCGTCAGGAAATCGATACTGAGCGATCCGATCCCCTGTTCGGCGACATAGACGAGGATGAGCACCAGCGGGACGAGCGAGATGACGGTCGCCAGCACCGTCAACACCAGCATCAGCCGATTGACCAGCACCCGTCGTCGATAGCGCCGTCCAACGATCGCTTGAGCCATGCTCAGGCCCCCGATCCGGTGCGTGACACGCGCCAGACGAGCGCGCGTGCGATCGAGTTGGCAACGAGCGTGATCAAGAACAGGACCAGCGCCAGGTAGATCAGGGCGCTGGAGTGCAAATCGGTGTTGGCGTTCGGCAACTGGCTGGCGATCAGCGACGCGGCGGTGGTCGCCGGTTGGAAGAGTGATGCGTGAATCTTCGGTGTGTTGCCGATCACCATGGTTGCGGCCATCGTCTCACCGAGCGCGCGTCCCAGCCCGAGCATCATGCCGCCGACAATGCCGGCTCGCGCGTATGGCAATTCGGCGTGTCGAATCACCTCCCAGCGCGTAGCCCCCAGCGCCAGCATCGCCTCTCGCTGACTGTTCGGAACGACCGCCAGCACATCGCGCGAGATCGCCGCGATCGTCGGCAGGATCATGATCGCCAGAATGATTCCGGCAACCAGCAGCCCGCGCCCGACATTGACCGGTCCGGAAAAGAGCGGCAGCGCCGAGCCGACCGTCTTCGACAGCGGCGTCGAGATATAGCTGCGGAAGAACGGGATGAAGACGAAGATGCCCCACATGCCGTAAACGACACTGGGGATCGCCGCCAAAAGTTCAACCATCATGCCGATCGGCATGCGCAGCTTCGCGGGACAGAGTGAATTGAGGAAGATCGCGATCATGACGCCGAGCGGTGCCGCAAAGAGGAGCGCGATGATCGATGAGACGATCGTGCCGTAGATCGCCGGCAGCGCCCCAAATTGGCCGCTGACCGGATTCCAGGCGGTCGTCGTCAGGAAGTGCCAGCCGAACGCATGGCGTGCGTCCGCCGAGCCGCTCCAGGTGACGGCGATGATGGCGCCGAGCAGTACAACGACCAGAACGGCAAAGAGCAGGGCGACGATCCAAAAGATCAGATCACCATGCTGCAGCTGCCGTCCGAGACGAATCCGGCGTGAATCCGCGCTGATTTCGGTTCGCATTGAGCGCGCCTGCCCCCCCTTCCTCGTCCCCTCACATCGGCGCCCGGAAGACGGCCGCGCCGCCTGCTTTCACCTGTTCCAGTTGCTTGATTTCGAGCGCACGCACCTCATCAGGCAGCGGTGCGTACCCCAATGACTTCGAAATCGCCTGACCAACCGTGATTGCCCAGTAACAGAAATCGGTCAGCGCCTGCGCGGTTGTCTCATCGTCATAGGACGACCGCAGCAGCACCCAGGAAAAGCCGGTGATCGGGTATGCGGTCTTACCCTCGTGCGGGTTGGTGATGAAGACGCGCAGGTCGCTCGGCAGTTC
>JAICWZ010000198.1 GCA_025966355.1 Thermomicrobiaceae bacterium | reverse complement strand
GGGCGACAACGGACGCTCATCGGCGTCATCATGCTCGACCGCTCGGGTAACGAAGGTCAGTTCAACGACCGCGATCTGGCACTGGTCGAGATCATCGGTGCGCATTCGGCCATGATGCTCGAAAACGCACTGCTCTACGAAGAAGTGCGTCGTGCATCCGACCGGCTAGCGTTGGTCAACGATATCGGCATCGAACTCGCGACGCTGACCAATATCACAAGTCTCTTCCGCCAGGTGCAGTTGCACGTCGCCTCGGTCCTGACGGCCGATCGTTTTTGCATCGGACTATTGCTCCCCGATGGCGCGTCGATCGAATACCACTATGCCATCGGCGACACGATCGCCGAGCAGCCGGTGACGCTCAAACTGCACAACGGCCCGCTGGCGCGCTGCATGCACGACAAGCGCCCGGTGTTGATCAACAAACGGGAATCGCGGGATAAGCGCGACTGGTTCCCGCCGGCGAGCGGCATCGACCCATCTCGCTCGATGCTCGCCGCGCCGATCATCGTCGGCAATCGCGCCATTGGCGTTATCTCGACGCAGAGCGAGACGACGAACTCCTACACCAAACATGACCTCGATCTGCTGGCAACGGTGGGCGCGCAGACCGGCGTCGCCATCGAAAATGCCCGCGTCTACTCACTCGCCCAGGAGCGTGGTGAGCGCCGTGCCTATCTGCTCGACCAGATGATTACGCGCCAGGAAGCCGAACGGAAGACGATCGCCGACGATATTCACAACGACACCTTGCAGACGCTCGCCAGCTGCCTCTATAGCATCGACTTTATCAGTCGCCGCGTCACCGACCTATCGCCGGAAGAGACGCAACGGGAGCTCTGGACGGTTCGCGACAACCTCGCCCAGAACATCGACCGGCTGCGCCACATCATCTTCCAGATCAGACCGTCGACGCTCGATATTCTCGGCCTCGAACCGGCCCTGCGCGAGCACACCAAGTACGTGCAACGGGACAGTGAGATCGAGATTTCGCTCGCCGTCAGCCTGCCCGAACGCCTCTCGAACGACATGGAGACGGCGGTCTATCGGATCGTGCAGGAGACGATTCATCTGGTGCGGGCGCGACCTGAGGTGTCGCATGTGGTCGTACGCATTCGCCAGCGAGGGGCGTCGATTATCGTCACCGTCGCGGACGATGGGCAGGACCACGAGGTGACGGCGGCGAGCGCGCTGGCGGCCGGCAGTGGGCCGCTCACCGAGTCGGAATTCTCGCTCATCGCGTTGCGCGAGCGTGTGGAACTTGCGGGTGGACAGGTGAAGACGGCCAGTCTGCCAAGCGGAGGATCGACACTGCAGATCATTCTTCCAAACCGGAGTGCGCCATGAGACAACGGGCACCTTCTCAACGGGTTCAGCCGATCGATAAGGCCGTCGCGTTTCTGCTCGATATCCAGGTGCAGCTACGCAACGCTCCCTCGGTACCGGAGCTGATGGATACGGCGGTCGAGCAGCTGCACCGGGTTCCCGGCACGATCGCCGCCTGGATCTACCAGCGCGATGAACGGGGAGCGTTACGGCTGGTTCATTCGTGGGAGGCGGCGGCCAACAGCACGACGCCGATCCCCGAGAGCGAACTCGGCCAATTGCTGCACCAGCGCTGGATTGGCGCTCACCGAGCCGATCAATCGGCCGATGACTTCGCCGTCGCCTTCGTGCCCGACGGCTTCCCGCGCCAGACGGTGGCGCCGATGCTGCTGCACGGCGAAATGATCGGCGCGATCGTCGTCGAGCGGCGCGACGCCGAACTCTTCCCCTATGAAATGGCCGATCTGGCCGCGATCACAACGGTCGCTGCCAACACGTCGCAAAGCCTGCAGATTCTGGTATTGCGCAGCCGGATCGCCGAACAAGAGCTGCAGACGGATGTCGAGCAGGCGCGTCGCGAGTTCGGACGCACCCTGCACGACGGCATCGTGCAGGACCTCGCCTACATGAATCTCAAGCTGGAGATGCTGGAACGGCGTGTCGGCCCAGAGATACCCGAGGTTTCTGAATCGATCGAAACGATTCGGAAGCAGGTCAATCTGTCGATCACCAATCTGCGGTCGTTGATCACCGATCTGCGACGTCGCCATTCGCCGGCGCCCGGCATTACGGCGCAGTTGCGCGACTTCTCGGCGCATATTCCCGATCCGACGTCACACGAGCGCCACGACGAAGAGCGCAACGGCATGGAGTTGGCGCCGGAAATCGAGAAGGCGGTTATCGGCATCGTTCGTGAAGCGATCCAGAATATTCGGAAACATGCAAACGCCTCGGACGTACGCGTCGAGGTGCAACTGGAAGATGAAGAACTGCTGGTGACGGTGGCTGACGACGGAGTTGGCTTCGGCGATCGATTCCCCGTCACGCGCGAAGGACATTTTGGTATGGAGCAGATGCGGGAACTCGCGGAGGACATGGGTGGTTCGTTGCTGGTCGAATCGGTGCCTGGCAGCGGCACGCGCGTCCACGCGCGGATTCCGCTCATCCTGGCTCAAACAAAGCAGTAGGAGGTACTGGGGTGAGCGAACAATCGATTCGCGTAGTTGTGGCCGACGACCATGATCTGTTCCGTGAAGGGCTCCGGCAGTTGCTGGAGACGATCCCTTCGGTGCAGATCGTCGGTGAAGCGTCCGACGGACAGGAAGCGATCCGCCTGGTGGCGGACGTGCAACCGGACGTCATTTTGATGGACATCAACATGCCGCGTGTCGACGGCTTGCGCGCGACTGAGTACATCGTCAAGCACTACCCGGAAACGAATGTGATCGTGCTCACGATGTACCAGGACGACGAGTACGCCATTCACGCGATTCGGGCGGGCGCCAAGAGCTATCTCTTGAAGAACAGCCGCTCGGACGAGGTGATCGAGGCGATTCATGTGGCGGCCAACGGCGGCTCGACGATCGACGCCGCGCTGGCACCGGCCCTGATGCGCGAATATCACCGGCTCTTAACGAAGACGCCGAGCAACAACCAGAGCCACCTGAGCGATCGCGAGGCGACACTGCTGCGGCTGCTCGCCAACGGCTACAACAACCGGCAGATCGCCGATCAGCTCGATCTGGCCGAGAGCACGGTCAAGAACAACCTGTCATCGCTCTTCCAGAAGATCGGCGTCCGTGATCGCACCCAGGCCGCGCTCTACGCCATCTCCCAGGGCTTCGGCGCTCGCCAGCCCGAAGCGCTCTGAGCGGACGGTGCACCGCCTGGGGGTGCGACCAATCACGCCCGATCGATGTGCCGCACCGTAGGGGCGTCATTGATGACGCCCGGCCGATGTGCGCATGCACGAGGCGAGTCATTCAGTCGCGCCATGAATGGCAACGTGCGTGCCTGGTCAACGCCGAAGACGGGCGCCGCCTGAACGGCGCGCCGGGCGTCATGAATGACGCCCCTACGAAATACGCTTACTGACTCTCCGGGCGGGCGTATTCACTCAGGAACTGGTCGTGTAGACTGGCCGCACTGGGTGGATACGCCCGCTGCCTTTAACTCACATAATGCGGTAATGGGGGACGGTTCATGAGCACGCAGGCACTATCGGGTATTCGCGTCGTCGATCTCACGCGGGTGATGACCGGCCCCTACTGCACGATGCTGCTCGGCGATATGGGCGCCGACGTCATCAAGATCGAGCAGCCGGGTAAAGGCGACGATACGCGTGCCTGGGGGCCGCCTTTCATCGAGGACATCAGCGCCTACTACCTGAGCATCAATCGGAACAAGCGGAGCCTGACGCTCAACCTGAAGAGCGATGAGGGCAAAGCGATCCTCTGGAAGCTGATCGAAAGCGCCGACGTCGTCGTCGAGAATTTCTCGCCCGGCACCGCCGCGCGGCTCGGCTTTGGCTACGATCAAGTGCGGGAGCGCAAAGCGGATATCGTCTACTGCTCGATCTCCGGCTTTGGCCAGGAGGGTCCCTCGCGTGATCGCACCGCCTACGATCTGATCGTGCAGGGGATGTCCGGCCTGATGAGCGTGACCGGCGAAGCGGACGGCGGACCGACCCGCTTCGGCGTGCCGATCGCCGACATCGCGGCCGGCATGTTCGGCGCCTACGCCATCGTCAATGCCCTCTTTCACCGCGAGCGCACCGGCGAGGGCCAGTACATCGACAATTCGATGCTCGGCGGCCAGGTCGCGCTCCTCACCTATCAGGCCGGCATCTACTTCGCCACGCACGAAGCACCCCAGCGCACCGGCAACGCCCACCCGATCGTCGCGCCCTACCAGACGTTTCACAGCAAGGATGGGTACGTCAACGTCGCGTCGGGCAACGACGGAATCTTCACGCGCCTCTGCAACGCCATGGGCCTCGAACGCCTGCTGAGCGACGAACGGTTCAAGGACAACGTGGGTCGCATCACCAATTTGCCGGCGCTCGTCGAGGAGATCGAATCCGCATTCACGCAATTCACCACCGCCGAGATCGTGGCGAAACTCGACGCGGCCTCGGTCCCCTGCGGCGCGATCTACACCGTCGATCAGGTCTTCAACGACCCCCAGGCCCAGCATTACCAACTAAGCCAGCGCGTGCCGCACCCAATCCTCGGCGAAGTCGACCAGGTCGGCTTCCCCTACGCCCTCAGCGGCACCCCCGCCAGCATCCGCCTCGCTCCCCCGCTCC
>JAICWZ010000200.1 GCA_025966355.1 Thermomicrobiaceae bacterium | reverse complement strand
CCGGCAGTTTCGGATCACGCGCGTCTCGCGACTCTTCCACGTCTGGCACACCGGCGTCGAGTTCAACTGCGGCATGTGCCTGAACCACGCGGGCGACGCACTGCTCCTGACCTTCTCCTACGAAGAACAGCAGTCCTGGCTGCTCAATGTTCCGCTGGCTGAGGTGGAGCGGATGCTCTTGCCGGTGGACGCGCTGATGGGGCCAGATGGAATCAACGAGGATCAGCATCACTCAGCAGGAGTCGCTGCCAGGCATCAATGAGCCAGGCTTCGAAGCGCTCAGGCGACCAGCCACGCTGTTGCACGAGCAGATCGTAGTACTCAGCGGCATTCATCGACCAGATGATATCGGCAGCTTGCTCAACTGAGATATCCACGCGGAGAGAACCAGTCGCGGCCAGATCGGTGGCCAGCAGGCGCATGTTGGCGGCGCGCCGCTCGCTGATCTCGCGCCAGAGCTGCGCGAGTTCCGGCTCGCTGATCGCTGCCGCCTGTAAGGCGAGGAAGAGCGGAGCGAGTCGCGTCTGAATACGCCGAACCGCCCGCGCGTAGATCGCTAGCTTTTCGCGCGCATCCGGTTCGGCACGCATGGCGCGCACGTAGTCGCGCTCCAGCGGCGTAACCGCTCCGTCTTCACCCGAGATGGCCCGTTCGATCAGCAAGCGAAAGAGCACCGGCTTCGGGCCGATGGCGGCGTAGACGGTGTCGGCGACGACGCCCGCTTCGGCCGCGATCTGGGCCATGGTCACGGCGTTATAACCGTGCTCGACGAAGAGCCGGCCGGCAGCTTCGGCAATGCTACGGCGCGTCCGAGCCGCCGCTTCGGCGCGCCGTGGTGCGTGATAGGAGCGGGGCTTGACAGGCTTTGCCATAGGCTCTAGTATAGCTCATATTCATCCGATATTATCTCGGATGGATATAGATTCCCGATTGGGCTGTCCGTTGTCGTTCCGGCCGTGGCCGGTATGGGAGGTGTCCACATGTTGGTGGAACAGAACAGGGCCGTCGTGCGTGAGACCGCCGAGCGGCTGTTCAATCAGGGAGATCTGAGCGCGGTCAACGAACTGATCGCGGCCGACGCGGTCGATCATGGCGAGCCGGAGGGAACGGATTGTCGCCAACACTTCCGGCAGGTGGTGACGATGCTGCGCAACGCCTTCCCCGACCTGCATATGGAGATCGTGAACATGGTCGCGGAAGGCGATCAGGTCGCGGTGCATCTCCGGATGAGCGGCACGCATCAGGGGCCGTTCATGGGAATCGCGCCAACCGGCAAGCGCTTTTCGACCGACCAGATGCGCATCATGCGTTTCCGCGAGGGCCAGATGACCGATTCGTGGGCCGTGATCGACAATCTCGGCTGGCGCCAGCAACTCGGCACTGCACCGCCGGTGCAAACGCACCCATCTGTACCCGCTTAAATACTGGACCTGGCTGGTGAGTGATTGCGCTCCTCACCAGCCAGTTCGCGCTAGGCACCGCGCGCCAGAAACGCCTCGATGCCGGGAACATGATCTTCGAAGAGGTGTTCGGCCGAGCCAATGACGACATCGGCGGGCGCATAGCCATTGAGCCAGGGATAACGTTGATTGTCGAAGAGCTCCGACTCGGAGAGCGCCAGCGTCGCCGCTTCCAGCCGGTCGAGCGTCGCCCGCGAATCGGCCAGCAAATCGGTCACCGACCGCCCACGATTCGCCTCATAGAACTGCTCGTTGATCTGATCGGTCTCGTGGTCGGTCTCCTCGGTCAAATCGGGCCCCCAGGGTGGCGACGGCTCCGTGTTCTTCAGCGCGCCCTCCATGCGCGCTACCGACCACCAGCGCCACTCCGTCAGATGCGCGATAGCATCCTTCAGGTTCCAGTCGCCCATCACGCCGGGCGTCTCCATACGCCCCGGCCCCGCTTTGGCGATCAGCCGCTCCAACTCAGCCCGCATGCGCCAGAGAATCGCCTGGAGTTCGACCTGCGACGATGCAGCATTCCAATGTGGCTCCATGGGTGGCTCCTTTCGTTTCCAAGCTTACTGGTGAAGAGAGTATAGCAGGTAAGCTATTGCTCATTCGCCGTGAGGACTTCGATGCCTTCCGATACACGTTCGTGCGCCCCGCGTCCGCCCGGCCGTGAACGGACCGGGCTCAGTCCGAAAGCCCCATCAATGGGGCTAAGACAATTAGGTCAGGCTCCAACTCGCAAAACAGACCACGAACGTTCGCACGTTTCCGGTCCCAGCCTCGTTCACGAGGCTTAGCGGACTGAGCCCGGACCATTTATGGCCGGGCGGGCGTGGACGGAGAATCCGCTCCTCGATCGCCGCCCCCGTTCACCCACCTTTTCATCCCCACCCCTGTTCTGCTATCATCCCGGCTACTCACCGATAGGATGCGTGTCCGAGGATGGAACACGCGATGTCGCTTTTTGATTAAGGTTCCGCTGTTGCACCCGGGAGGAACGATGGAGACGATGACTCGCTTCGCGACCGTTGCCGTTTTTGCGGACACGATCGGCGTGGTGTCGTCCAGTTCCTCGCGCTGGAGCCATTCCAGTAGTAGTACCAGCAGTTCGTCAACCTGCCCGTTTGGTATTGGTGTTGTGACGAATCTGGGGGTACTGGGTGCAAAACGAGAAACACATCCGCATCGCGCTCGATCTTGACGGCGTCCTGACCGAACATCCGCGACCACTCGCGCACGCCGCGAACCAGCAATACGACCTCGATCTGCCGGAGCATACGTTTGTCGATTCGGCCGGGCTGAACGTGCCGCTCGCCATCCGCGAGTGGGTCTATAGCCCGGAAGGACCGGCGCGCGATCTCGTGCCGGCAGCCGGGGCGCAGGCCTTTGTCGCCGGACTCATCGAGCGCTTCGGCGCGGGCAACGTGTCGATCATTACCGCACGGCCGGGGCCATGTCGCTCGCTCACGATCAGCTGGCTGCAGCGGCACGGCTTCCCAACCTGCCACGTCACCTTTACCGACGAAAAAGTACCGGCTGCCCGCGAATTCGGGGTCCGGTATGCGGTGGAAGATAGCCCACGGCACGCATCGGCCTACGCCGCGGCCGGTATTCACTGCCTGCTCATCACCGATCTTCCGGCACCGGAACGGGAATCTTCCGCCATCCATCGCGTTCAAGATCTTGAGGCCGTCGCTGAATATTTGTACAGGCACGCAGAACACGATTCGATCGAGCATGATCACGATCTGGATCTGGGTCTGGAACAGGGAACAATACGCATGGGGAATACAACAGACCGCCCGCGCATCGTCATCAGCGACATCATCGACGCGCAGGCGCGGGCGACGCTGGCCAGCCAAGCCGAGATTATCGACGTCGACGGCACCGATCTGCCCGCACTGCTAGCGGTGCTGCCGCAGGCTGATGCCCTGATCGTGCGTAGCGAGACGATGATCACGCCGGAGGTGCTGGCGGCTGGCGAGCGCCTGCGCGTGGTGGCGCGAGCGGGTGTCGGTATCGATAACATCGACGTACTGAGCGCCACGGCGGCCGGTGTGCTGGTGTTGAACGCACCCGGCGCGAACGCGATTTCGGCCGCCGAGCATACGATCGCGCTCCTGCTCAGCATCACGCGTTCAATCCCCGAGGCGAACGCGTCGACGCACGCCGGACGCTGGGAGCGCAAGCGCTTCAAGCCGTTTGACTTAAAGGGGAAGACGATTGGCATCGTCGGCCTGGGCCACGTTGGCTCGGCGCTCGCCCGGCGCCTGCACGGCTTCGAGCCGCGTCTGATCGGCCATGACCCGTACATCACGCGCGACCGCTTTCAGCAGCTCGGTGTCGAGCCGGTCTCCTACGAGACGCTGCTGGCGACGTCCGACATCGTGACGTACCACGTACCGGCCACGCCGGAGACGATCGCGATGCTCGACGCGAGCGCCATCGACCGCCTCAAACCGGGTGCGATCGTGCTGAACTGCGCCCGTGGCGAGATCGTCGATGCCGAGGCGCTGGCGGATGCGCTGCGCAGTGGCCGGATCGCGGCGGCCGGCGTCGATGTCTATGGGAACGAACCGGCGCGCGAGCATCCGCTCTTTGGCATTCCGAATGCCATCCTGACGCCGCATATCGGCGGATCGAGCAGGGAAGCGCTGGCGACCGTCGGCCAGATGATCAGCCAGAGCACGCTGGCGGCGCTTCGTGGCGAAGCGGTGCCGAACGCAGTCAACCTGCCGCCCGCCTCACTCGACGCGCCCGATTTGCAGCGCCTGACGCGCGTCGCGACCGCCGCCGGACACCTGCTGGCGGTGCTGCATCCCGAACGACCGGGCACGCTGCGTGTCACGACACAGGGCTTGGTCGCGACCGATATCGTTGAGCATGTCATCGCCGCCGCCCTGAGCGACGCGCTCGAGCACTGGACCGACCGCCGCGTCACACCGGTCAATGCTCGCCTCGTCGCCGAAGAAAACGACGTCTTCATTAGCAGCATGGTCGATGACGCCGATCCGGAGCGCACGCCCGAGTTCACCTTCGAGGTCAACGGCGGCGATCCGCATCGCGTGACCGTCCGCTGGGATCGCGTTGACGCCGGCATTCTAGAAGTTGATCGTTTCTCGCTGGAACGCCCGCTGGCCGGAGAT
>JAICWZ010000164.1 GCA_025966355.1 Thermomicrobiaceae bacterium | reverse complement strand
GACTGAGGCTGAGACGACGTCGGTATTCAACACGACGACCGGGTTGACGAGTCGACGATAAACCGACTCATAGCCGGCGGCCATCACATCCGGCGAGAAACGGCGCTCAACATGGGCCCGGCACGCACGACGGTCGATTGAGCCGACTCGTCCCACCGCGTCGACCATGTCATGAAAACTTCGGCACAAGAACCCGGTAACGCCGTCGACGACAACTTCTTTGACGGAACCCACGTCTGTCGCGATGACGGGTGTCCCGGTTGCCATGGACTCGACCATCGTCAAACCAAACGGTTCGGGCCAGTCAATCGGAAAGAGATAGGCATAGGCACCACCGAGTAGCGCATCCTTCTCCTGATCATTGACCTCACCGACAAACTCGATGAGCGAACTGCTGGCGATTTGCTTTTTGATCGCGTGCTCGTAGTAGTCGCGATCGACCGCGTCGACCTTGGCAGCGATGATTAGGCGCATGCCAACATCTCGTGCGATCTCGATCGCCCGGTCGGGCCGCTTCTCCGGACTGATCCGCCCGAGGAACAGCAGATAATCACCCGGCTCGCGGCGGAAATGGTAGTTATTGATCTCGATCCCGTTGTAGACCGTGGAAACCCAGTTAACATCGGGAACCGGCGCGCGTTGCGCGTGACTGATCGATACCAATGGTTGCTCGCGAAACGCATGGTACACATGATGATATTCCGGCAGATCCAGACGGCCATGCGTGGTGGTAACGGTCGGAGTGCGCGCCATGCGTGCGGCGGGAAAAGCGAAGTAGTCATTATGGTTGTGAATGATGTCAAACGACGCGGCTTGTTGGTACACCTCGCCGAGCTGCGCCATGGTAAACGCCAGGGGATCGCGAACCTCTGCATCAAGACGAAGAGCATGACGACAGCATGGGACGAGCTTCGCCTGCGTCACCGAGTCACCGCTTGCGAATAACGTCACCTGATGGCCGCGGCGAACAAGTGTCTCGCTCAACACAGAGACAACTCGCTCGGTACCTCCATAGAGCGGCGGCGGCACCGACTCCATTAGCGGAGCAATCATCGCAATGCGCATATCACGGCCTTTCACGATGTCATGTCGTCAGTGCTCTCAGTCACGCCACGAACGGTGGTGCGGGCATGTCTTGGGCGCCGCGAATCACTTGAATATCAATGTTGTCAGGCGTACAGCGGTCATATGCTCTGTTCTGTATTCTCGGCGCACAAACGAGCCGGAGCCGGCGTACGGAGCAAGATGTCGCATGCATGGCGTAGCTAGCTGGTTCGCGTTCTGCGAATCAGGGTCGAGCCTGCATACCGCGGCACGATCTCCCCTAACGAGATTGCCGCGGCAACGATATTTCTAGAGACCTACGGTCATGATCGTTACGCTATCAGCTGTAGAGACCGATAGACATTCATGTCGATGACGATCGAAAACAACTCAGGATCGACAATCTCAAGAGGTGCTCTTGAGATTCCCCCCCAATATGTAGGCAATTCGCATGCCACCTCGATCGCGCACACTGCTCGTACACATGGTTGCGGCGGCCGGAGAAACGGTTGGAGCACAACGAAAAACCTCCCGGGCGAGGGTTACCCGGGAGGCTCTGTTCACGTGATTGGAACTGGTTTAACCACGCGCGGTTGGCGCGTCAGTCTTACCAGCGGCTATAGCTGCGCTCCTGGCGACGGCTCTGGAAGCAATCGGAGCAGTAGACCGGCTTGTCATTGCTCGGGACGAACGGAACCATCGTCTCCTTGCCACATGCGCTGCAGACGGCCGGGTGCATGGTGCGCTCTGGGCGCGATCCGCCGCCTCCGCCGTAGCTGTTGTTGCCGTACGAGCCACCACCGTTACGGGAAGCCTTGGCCGCGCGTCGGCAATCCGGGCAGCGGCTTGGCTGGTTGGTGAAGCCCTTCTGCGCATAGAACTCCTGCTCACCGGCGGTAAACACGAATTCCGAGCCACAGTCGCGGCACACCAGGGTCTTGTCTTCGAAGCTCATCCTATGGGGTCTCCTAAATATGGGCGATGCCCACATCGGGCGGCTCGCCGGAAATGTACTTAACGGCGCCGGTCCTTCGGCGAGCTCTCGACGGAGACATACCCTCTCTGCCACCGGGAACGCGCACGCGGAAATTGCGAGGCCATTATCACGAATTATAACAGAGCGCGGTCAAAACGGGAAGATGCACAGAAAACTGGCGGGAACTTACGCCTTGAGCACCGTCGACTCCGACTCCGGCCCCTCCGACAGCAATTCGTGGACGCGCTCTTGCGCCGCTTCCCAGGTGGTGATGACACGCTTGAACTCGGGGTGGTTGGAACGCAGTTCGTCGATCGTCTTGCAGCTGCGGTCCTGGTCCCAGTTGCGATTGAGCCGGGTCGTCGTCTCCTTGAGCCACGCCTCGGCCTGCTCGAGCCGCTGCAAGCGGGTCAGTTCGGTCATCGCCCATTTGTGCGCACTGCTCGCGAGCTGTTGCGCCTGCCAGTGATTCCCGTGTTTGCGGGCATCGGCGGCCTGGGTGATCAAATCGTGATAGTGGCGGGCGCTAGGGGTGTCGGCCCACTCCGGGCGCGAAAAGGCTGCCAAAAAGTCCAACTGCAACTCCCTTGCACGTGCACGAGTGGCTTTCCCTTTAGATCATACGACATCGATGCTACTTGACAACCTGACACCGCTCTCGCTCTGAGGCGGACCAGCCGTACCGATGTACGTGTGGTCGATCATGAAACGGTCAATAACCGCGGGAATCGGGCGCGCAGGAGAGCCGCACCGCCGCCAATCCGAGCGCGGCGGCGTTGGGGATATCGCCGATCTCGCCATGCTCGGCGGCGTGCAGCAGTTCGGCGAGCGAGATGCGCTCGACGGTGACGCGCTCCAGGTCGCCGCTCTGCGGTTCGCTCACCGGCCGCGCCCCGCGTGCCAGGAAGAGATGACCGCGGCCACCGCCCCGGTTGCCGTCGCTAACGAAGCTGCCCAGCGTTTCCCAGCGCTCGGCCTGATAGCCGGTTTCTTCGAGCAGTTCGCGACGCGCGGCATCGAGCGGCGCTTCGCCCGCCTCGATGAATCCGGCCGGCAGGCTGGTGCAGACCCGACGCGGTCCATGCTTGTAGCCGCGCAGCGTCAGAATTCGATCATCCAGCGTCGTCGCCACGATCACGACGTAATCGGGCATTTCGATCGTGAAGAAGCGATCGACCTCCCGGCCATCCGGCAGCTGAAGGTCTTCGCGCCAGACGCGGAGCCACGGATCGGCGTTCAGCACCAGTTCGCTACGTCGCACACGCCAGCGTTGGGCAGCGTCATCGTTTCCAGTCATCATCACTCCATCTCAATCGACAAGTGCCATCCGGCAGAGCAGCTTACCGTCCCCGGTGCGAATGTGTCATGGAGTTGGCGGCGCGTGGTTCAATCTGACGACGAAACGGAGCGAGCATGACGACCGACCACATCGAACGCGATCGCCACCGGCGCCAGCTCGCCCTCGTCGAAGCGGGTTACGACCGGATGGCCGAGTCGTACCTGGCGAGCAAGCCACCACTCACGCCGGATGTCGAGGCGCTCCTGCAACACCTGATCGACGGTCTGTCACCCGATGCGCCAGTGCTCGATCTCGGCTGTGGCGCCGGTCTGCCGGTGGCGCGCTGGCTGGCGGAACGTCATCCGATCACCGGCGTCGATCTCTCGGCACGCCAGCTTGAACTGGCGCGTGCCAATGTCCCGGGCGGCGTTTTCATCCAGGCCGATATGACCGAACTCGATTTCCCCGCCGGCTCATTCAGCGGGGTGCTGGCGCTGCATTCGATCATCCATGTGCCGCGCGAGGAACACCTGCCGCTGCTGCGCCGTATTCACGACTGGCTTCGTCCAAACGGCCGCTTTCTCGCCACCTGGCCATTAAGTGCATGGGAAGGGACGGAAGCGAGTTGGTCCGGCTGGGGCGCGCCGATGTGGTGGAGTCATTTCGGCGCCGATATGTACGAAGAACTGCTTGGCCAGGCCAGGTTCACCATCGAGATCGCCGAAACGCTCCAGACCCAGGACGAAACCTGGCGCTGGATGCTGGTGCGCAACGCCGTTCGAGAAGGAGGCTGACGCCATGGCCGATCAACCGATCATCAATATTCTGGGCGAGCTGGTGGCGCTCGGGCCGCTCGACCGGAAGCTCGTTCCAACCTCTCAGCGCTGGATGAATCAGTTCGACATGCTGCGCACACTCGGCAACCTGCCCCAGCCGATGACGCTGGAAGCCGAGACCGACTGGTTCGAGGCAGCCGCCCGCTCGACCACCGAAACGACGTTCACCATCTACGAGCGAAGCAGCTGGCGTCCGATCGGCACGCTCGATCTGCGTGCCATCGACTATCGCAACCGGAGCGCCGAATTCGGGATCACCATTGGCGAAGCCGATTGTCGCGGCAAAGGCTACGGCACCGAGGCGACGCGGCTGGCGCTCGACTACGCCTTCATCGCGCTTGGCCTGCACAGCGTCATGCTCGCCGTCTTTGCCTACAACCCCGGCGCCCTCCGCGCCTATGAAAAAGCCGGCTTCCGCGAAATCGGCCGTCGACGCGAATCGAAGTGGATGGGCGGCCGGCTCTGGGACATCATCTACATGGACTGCCTTGCCACCGAGTTCACCAGTCCGGTGCTGGCCAAGGTCTTCGCGCCGGATGAGCCACGATAATATCTCGCGCAGAGACGCAGAGACGCAGAGACGCAGAGATTTCTATATTAAGAACTCTGCGCTCTCTGCGTCTCTGCGCGAGATATCTTCTCCTCAGCTATTTTCGCGAATGAAGCCGAGAATTCGATCCCAGGCGTCGGCGCAGGCGTCCTGGTGCTCGGCGAAGCGGCGATCGAAGAAGCTGTGCGGCGCCCCAGGATACGTCTTGAACGCGTGTGGCTTATTAGCCTGCGTGAGCGCTTCATCGAATTCGTTGATCGCGCTCTGCGGGATGCCCGTATCGGCGCCGCCGAAGAGTCCGAGGAGCGGTGCGGTGTATTCGTGAACGCGCTCGATCGGCGCCGGCGAGCCGTCGCGCGTGGGCGGCAGCGGCCGGCCATAGAAGCCGACGGCACCGGAGAGGCCGTGCCCATTGGCGGCCTGCTGCCACGAATTGCTGCCGCCGAAGCAGAAGCCGACCGTAAAGACCTTCTGCACCGCCCCGCCCTCGGCAGACCGCAAGTAGTCGACCGCCGCGCCGGTATCGAAGCTGATCTGCGTGGCCTTCGTC
>JAICWZ010000053.1 GCA_025966355.1 Thermomicrobiaceae bacterium | reverse complement strand
TGCCGTGGTCGCCTTGAGCAACGGCGGTGTTTGCATCGACGAACGTCTCTTTCGCCCAGCCGAACAGCCATGATGCCGGCAAAATGATACCCCACATCAGGTATCCGTTCGTACGATGCCGAGAGATGTTCATCAGGAGATGTCGGGTCTGAACTCATTCTTGCCTGACGATATCGACCGAGATCTCCACGGCCGGAACAGTTCCTCTGTTCTCAAGCCAGTGTAGGGTGTTCCGATCCTCGGGCCAGCCCACTCCCGGACCATACTCCGTCGTGATCCCATCTCGATAGTCTGTAATCGTTCCGTGGAGGATGTAGACGATGCCCGGTCGGTCGATATGGTCGTGCAACGGGCCGAAGACGCCTCCGGGCGCGATCGTCACCATGCGCATGCGAAGCTGGCGCCCGGCCATTCCCTCGATCTCCGGGCCAAGGTCAACCGTCGCGAGAAGCTCGACCGTAATCCCGTTTGTCTCGGGGATTGCCTGTTCGTTGCTCATCGTGCGCTCTTCTCCGTACATGCGAAGCCGAACGTTCGAGCCTTATTCGCCGGTGGCTACGGCCGGATCTTCGGCCACGGCCGGCTGCTTGCGGCTGCGGCGGAACTCATTGTTCAGGTGATAGAGACCGACCAATCGTGACGCGGCGACGCGCATGCGGCTGGTGCGCGGGCGGAGCAGCGTCGGCACATCGACGATGACGCGCCGTCGCACCGGCCGGTTTTGCAGCAGATCGATGAGGGCTGGGAGCGTCATGACGCCGAAGAGATTGGCCGTGTAGACGATCTGGGGGAATCCGGAGCGTTCGCCGCGCAACTGGCGCGACAGCTCGCCGATGATCTCGTGCGGCAGCGCCGCGATCGGTACGACCCGGCGCAAGAAGCCCATTGGATTCGTCAACTCCGGACCGTTCGGTCGGATGCGGCCATCGAGCACCTTTGTTTCCGACCGGCGATAGTCGTAGATCTTCATCATCTGCAAGCCGGCGATGTCGTAGCCGGAGATGACCGGCACGCCGGCGCGATGGGCCTGCTCGTGCAGCGCGAGCTTCATGCGCAGTGGCGGTTTGGTTGTCACGTCGACACCGTCGATGATGATCGTTGCGCGCCGTACCAGATCGACAACGTTCTCATCGTCGATCCCGCGCGTATCGACCTCGATCGAAGCATACGGATTGATGCTGAGCGCCTGCTCGCGCAGCACTTCGGCCTTGTTGCGACCGATATCATGTACCGTCATGCTCTGCCGGTTCAGGTTGTGAATATCGTAATCACCCGGTTCGGCGAGGATCAGATGCTCGGCACCCATGCGTACCAGCGGTTCGACGACGGCGCCGCCGATCGAGCCGCAGCCTGCCACCACGATCGTCGCATCGCGCAACTGCTGCTGCTCTGCGTCCGAAACCAGACCGGCGTTACGCGTAATCAGCTCGGCATAGAACTCGTCATGCGGCGGCAGTTGCAACACCTCGCCCCCGGCCAGCGTGATACGCAGGCCGCCGGCGCTCGCCTGGTCGACTCCAACTCCGTCGTTCGCGGTCATCCGTTCTCCTCATCCGTCATGGTCGCGGGCTATTCGGAGGCAGCCGGCGCCACCGGAGCGCGCATCGCGGCAAGCCGTTCGATCACATCGATCCGTTTGACCTTCAACGACGGTGTCAGCGGGAAGTTCTCGTCCGGCCAAACCGTGTAGTCACGGATGCGCTGGTGCGGATTCAAGTGCTGATTGCTGCGCTTGATGATATCGGCCGGATCAGCGGCGTCGCCGTCGAGCAGCAGCACGGCATGGATATCGACTTCTCGTTCGTCTTCAAGTCCGAGTACGACTGCGTTCTTGACGTCTGGCTCCGCCATCAGAACGCGCTCGATATCTTCGGGATAGATGTTCATGCCGTTCGCCAGCACGATCACATTCTTCTTGCGGCCGTGCAGGTGCAGGCGACCGTTCTGATCAAGGTAGCCGAGATCGCCGGTGTGGTACCAGTCGTCCGTGAACGCGAGGCTGGTGGCGACCGGATCGTTCCAGTAGCCGGGCGAGATGTTCGCTCCGCGTACCAGGATCTCGTGGTCGTCGGCGAAGCGCAGTTCGATGCCCGGGAGCGGCTTGCCGACCGACGACACATCGCGGTCGGTGAGCGTTGCGGTCGTCAGAATCGGCGACGCCTCGGTCATGCCATAGCCCTGCAGCACCTTGACGCCGATGCCTTCCCACCACCGTCCGATTTCGGGATAGAGATAGGCGCCGCCCGAGAGAAAGAATTCGAACGAGCCGCCCATCTTCTGATGAATGGCGCGGAAGAGCGGGCGACGCGCGCGGAATGGCAGGCGCAGCGCGAACGCATGCAGCCGCTGGAACATCTTTTCACGGCCCTGGCGGCGAATCTCGCGCTCGATACCGCGCTGAAAGAGCTCCAGCACCTGCGGCACGCAGAACATCGTCGTCGCCTGCACATCGGTCATCGCCTTGAGAATGATGTCGGGACGGAGCGTCGCAAGATAGGTGATCGAGGCACCGCCCGCCAGGACCGTCAGCAACCCGCCCGTCTGCTCGTACATATGGCTGAGCGGCAGGATCGAGACACAGCGGTATTTCGGCGTCGGGTTGACGGCCGTCATCGCCATCTTGACGTTGCTGATGATGTTCTGCTGGGTGAGGATGACGCCCTTCGGGTTGCCGGTTGTGCCGGATGTGAAGACGAGTTCGGCCGTATCACTCGGGTCGGTCGACGCCATGTCGACCGCGAGCGGTTCCAGCTCATCGGTGAGCACGGGCAGGCCTTCGAAGCGTGTCACCGGGCCGTGGTCGACGGTGAGGCTCCGCTGCTGCTCATCTCCCAGAAAGAGATGCTTCGGATTCGTCTGCTCGCCGATACGCTCCAGCAGGTCCTCGCGACTGCGCACGTCCATCGGAACGGCGACAGCGCCGAGCATCTGGATCCCGAAGAAGGCGGCGACCCAGTCGGGTCGATTGGCGCCCCAGAGCACGACGCGATCGCCTTTACCGACGCCCTCAGCGCGCAGATAAGTCGCCACTCGACGCGCGTAATCCCAGAGTTCCGCATAGGTGAGGCTACTGCCGGGCGTGTCGTACATCGAGAGCGCCGGAAGCTGGCCCCAGCGATCAACCGACTGACGGAGGAGATCAACGATCGTTTGCATGGTGCGTCCAAACGTAATGACCCGATCCAGCGACGACGTGAGCATACGGTATCGAAGAGACAACAAACACCGCCACGTTGTGCCGGCGTTCGGTGTACGACATGGCACACCAAGGCTGGTCAAAACGTGACGGCGCCGTGCTCGCGCGAGCGACGATCAACTGTCGCGACCACTTCGCTCCGACTACTCCGACTACTCCGACTAGGTCGTCGTGGTGGTGGTCGTGGTCGTGGCGTTCGTAATCCAGTTCGTCAACGTCGTCCACGTCGTGCCGGTCGTCGTGTAACCGGTGACATCGGCCGTCGTGGTCGTGCCGGTCGTGGTCGTCGTCGGCGTGCGCGTGGCCGTATCGAGAATCATCGCCAGCATGCCCTGCTGGGTTGTTGGGAGCGTGTCGTGGAACGTTTGAAGGGTATGAACGAAAGCTTCTACGTCTTGAGTAGTCATGAAGCCCCCTTATTGAGTTATTACCAGTGAGAACACTACCGGCAGGGTAACATGCGCGAAATCGTCTGTCAATATCTGGCGTGTCTGGGAGATCGTTGATAGATGAGAGGGTCGTCATCCGTCTACGCCCGCAACCAGGGAAGCGTCGCTTCGAGGCGCGGCAGCGCCGCCTCGGTGGACGACTCTCCGGCGTCGATGTAGCGTCGGCCCTGCTTGAACGAGCGCAACCCCCAACCGGCTGATTCGCCAAAGTTTGGTTCGATGAGAATGGTGGCCGCATTGGCGGTATCGGTGACGATCTTCCCCTGCATCATCTCGATCGAGCGCATGATCGCCTGCACCACCGAGATCGATTTGCCCTCGATCACCTCGGCTTCGAGTTCAAGCGGCTCGGCGTCGTCCCGCGTCGCCAGCTTGACCGCGATGACCATATCGGCGCCGAGACTGGCCGCGACGCTGCTCGGTACCGGATTGAGCACTCCGCCATCGACCAGCACATGCTCACCGATGCGCTGCGAGGGGTAGATGCCGGGGATCGCCATGCTGGCAAGCACCGCCGGCCAGAGCAGGCCGCGCGTGAAGACGATTTCACGTCCGGTCGCGATGTCCGCCGCCACGACGCCGAGTGGCCGTGTCAACTCTTCGAAGCGCGCATTGCCGCCGACCCGCTGCACACCCTCACGCACACCGGACATCGACAGAACCGAGTTGCGCGGCAACGTCAGACGGAAGGCGGAGCTGCCGACATCGTCGAGCACTTCGGCCAGCCGCTCCGGCCCATGGCCGAGCGCGTACGTCGATGCGACTGCCGCACCGATGCTGGTGCCCGCGAGGCAGTCGATCGGCAACCCGATCCGTTCGAGCACACGCAGCACTCCGACGTGAGCATAGCCGCGAATGCTCCCTGCCCCGAGCGCCAGACCGACCTTCAGCTTGGTCAAATCACGCGCCGCCCAGCCGAGCGCGGCACCAGCCGGCGTCGTGTACGGCAACCGGCCCGCGCCGAGCGCGTCTTCATCGGCCGGAGTCAACTCCGGCACGCGCAGCACGCCGTGCAGATCGGCGCCATGTCGGGTGCTGGAGCCATTCCATGCCTGGATCGTGTTCCAGCGCTCAGTGGGCATGCGCGATGGAATTGACGTGCCGGGGCCGATCAGATAGAGCCGGCGCGCATCCGATTCCGGCGGCGCATGGTCCACGTATTCGATCAGCACGTGGTCGAACAGTTCTTGCAGTCGCTGGATCGTAATCATCTGCCGTTCGCCGGCGAAGGCGCCGTCCATCGTGGCCAGAAAGAGCTTCGCACCGTCGTCCGGTTGATCCGGTTTTTGCAAATCATCGGCGGAACTGATGCGCCGGCCGAGCCGCGCCAGCATCTCCGGTGGCTCCGTTGCGGCGGCACGCACAAACGCGGTCGTTTTTCGTGAATGCCAGGCGACGCTGCCGGCAAGCGCGTAGCCGAGCAGGTCTGGTGCTCCGCGTGTGAGGAGCGCGGTGACGACTCCGGAGCGTTCGCGCAGCATGCGTCGATTCGACAGCGCCAATCGCTCGGAGAGGAGCGCGCCGAGATTGCGATAGAGCGCCGGATTTTCTTGCAAGATCCGTTCGAGGTCAAGTTCGGTCAGGACGGCAACCGAGATATCGCTGGTCGCGCGCACCGTGGCCGAGATCGGATCGCCGGTCAAAAGCGACATTTCACCAACCGTATCGCCCTTGCCGACGCTGGCGATCCGGTGCAGTTTGCCGCTTCGGTCGCGAATCAGGATATCGGCGTTGCCATCGAGGATGGCGTACATCAGGCTGGGGCCGTCGCCCTCGGCCAGCAGGATCGAATCGGCCGGGAAGCGGCGCGGCGTCAACCGGCCCAGAATCGCTGCTCGCTCGTCGGTTGTGAGCCCGCTGAAGAAGGATGTCGTCTCCATAGACCGGCCTCAAACGTCGTGCAATGGTCGCACCAGGAAACGCGGGAAGAGCGCAGCGCGTCGTCAGAGTCCCAGGGATCACACCAGTTCGAGCAGTTTTTCACCAGGATCATCGAGAAAAGCTCAAGCCATTCTAGGGGAGCCGATGGCGGGCTGTCAATTGGGTGTGGATGGGCATTTGAGGAGAGTGTGTTGGTAACTCAGGACAGGGCCGGCGTCCGACCGGCGTCTGGGGAAAGCTTGGTACGATCGACGAGCGAATGCCTCAGTCCACGTCCGCCCGGGGATAAATCCGCCGGGCTAATAAGACGAAATCCACTAAAGGGACTAAGAAACGATGCTAACGTATGTGGTATAGACCAGATTTCTCTGCCATCCTGAACCGCAGTGAAGAATCGCCTCCCCGTTTCCCAAACGTCGTGCTGGAGGAAACCCAAGAGAGATGCTTCGCTGCGGCTCAGCATGACAAGGGCGGGTCGGCTTTTACCGCGAACGTACGCTTGATCAACCCCTTTAGTGGGTTTCGTACTCTTAGCCCGGCGGTTTAGCGCCGGGCGGACGTCGAGCGGGTGATCGTTCATCGTTTGACACGATCGTCCCTACCGATAGTTGCCCAACCATGCAATCGACATTCAGGTTGCGACGCCCCACCTTCTTGAGCCGTTGCGCTCTCATCCCCGTCACCGTATTCTGAGCGGCATCGCGGGGAGACAGCAAAATGACCGAGAAAAGATCGAGGTGATGATGGCGGATCGGGTTGAGGGTGGATCACCCGCCGAGATCGTGATCGTGGGCGGCGGCATTATGGGATGCGCGCTGGCCTACGACCTGACGGCGCGCGGGGCCGAGGTGTTGTTGCTGGAGCGGCGTGAACTGGCGCGCGAAGCGAGCTGGGCATCGGCCGGCATCATCTCGCCGCCGAGTCCGAAATATGGCGCCAAAGCCGAGCTAGCGCTGCGCTCATACGCGCGCTACCGCGGGCTGGTGCAGGAGATCGAAGATGCAAGCGGCATCGCGACCGGCTGGACGAGCCGGGGCATCGTCAATGTCGCGACCAGCGAGAACGAGGATGCTCTGCGCGAGACGCTGCGCTGGCAGCAGGCGCATGGGCTGAACGCGGCATGGCTCGATGCCGCTGCCCTGCACGAGCACGAACCGGCGTTGCGGGCGGATGGCACGTTCAGCGGCGGGCTGTTCAATGCCGATGCCGCCAGCCTGCTCCTGGGCGAATTCGCGCGGGGCCTGGCGCGCGCGGCATGTCGCCGGGGCGCGACGGTGCGGGAACAGTGCGCCGTGTTCGATATCGAGACGAGCGGTGGGCGTGCCACCGGCGTGCGCACGGTCGACGGCACGATCGCGGCCGGCACGGTCGTGATCGCGGCCGGCGCCTGGAGTCGCCAGTTTAGCGATGACCTCGGAAGTCGCATCCCGACGCGGCCGGTGCGCGGCCAGATGCTCGCCGTCGCCAACGCTCCGCTGCCGATCAACGGGGTGATCCAGGGATCAGGCGGCTATCTCGTGCCGCGTGCTGACGGCACCGTGGCGGTCGGCGCGACCGAGGAGCATGACGCCGGTTTCGTCGCCGAAGTGACCCCGGCTGGTATTTCCTGGCTGGTCGATCTCATCGATCGTCTGACGCCGAGTTTGAAGGATGGGCGGCTCGTCGCGACCTGGGCCGGTTTGCGTCCGGCTTCGGACGACGACGAACTGATCCTCGGTAAAGTGCCGCAGCTCGATAACGTCTGGGTTTGCTCAGGGCACTTCCGGTCCGGTGCGCTGTTGGCGCCGGGTACCTCGGAGGTGCTGGCCGAGAGCATCATGTCGGGGAACGTGGATACGTCTCTGGCGCCGTTTGATCCGGGTCGATTCGCCTGAACGCGCTTCAAAGGAGAAGAACATGGCGGGCTTTCCCCCTCCAAGCACCTATCGTCCGGCCGTCAGCGGCCGTCACTTCATGGCGGCGGCCGGACATCCGCTGGCGACGATGGCCGCGATTCGCATCCTCGAAATGGGCGGCAACGCCATCGATGCCGGAGTCGCGGCCGGTCTCTGTACCAACGTCTTGCAGACCGACATGACGAATATCGGCGGTGTGGCGCCGATCATCCTCTATCATCGCGGAAAAGACGTCGTGCGGACGATCAGCGGGCTTGGCACCTGGCCGGCCGCCGCTTCGCCTGACTATTTCATCAACGAATGCGGCGGCAAGATCCCGGGCGGCGTGCATCATTGCGTCATGCCGGCCGCCGTCGATGCCTGGACGACGGCACTCAAGGAATTCGGCACGCTGAGCTTTGCCGAAGTCGCGGCACCGGCGATATCGCTCGCGGAAGAGGGTTTTGCGGCCTACGATTTTTTCTGCGCCAATATCGCGGCCGACGCGGCCCGCATGGCGCAGTGGCCGTCGAATGCCGAGATCTACCTGCCGGGCGGTTCGCCACCGCGGCCGGGCGAGCGTTTCGTCCAGAAAGACCTCGGTGGCCTGCTGCGCATGCTCTGCGAGGCCGAAGAAGGCGCCAGGCATCTTGGGCGTGAGGCAGCGATTCAGGCGGCGCGCGAGCGCTTTTATTCCGGTGATATCGCCGAGCGAACAGCCCGCTTCTTTGAAGAGCAGGGCGGCTTCCTGACGCTCGGCGACTTGAAGAACTTCCATGTCGAGATCGAAGAGCCGGTGATGGCGAACTATCGCGGCTATCAGGTCTACACCTGCGGTCCGTGGTGCCAGGGGCCGGTCATCCCACAGACAATGGCGATTCTCGACGGCTACGATCTCCCGGCGATGGGGCACAACTCGGCCGACGCGCTGCATCTGATTCTCGAAGCGCTCAACGCCTCGTTCGCCGATCGCGAGCGCTACGTCGGCGATCCGCGCTTTATCGACGTGCCGATCGAGGGGATGCTCAATCCGGAATACGCCGCGACCTGGCGGGCACGTATCGATCCGCGGAAGGCGTTCGGCGCGATGCCGGAAGCGGGCGATCCCTGGCGCTTCCAGTCGGGTAGCCGGGCGAAGACGATGAGCACCGGCGATCCACGTGTCTTCCGTGCCAAGGTCGATCCGGATACGAGCTATCTCTGTGTCGTCGATGAGCAGGGGAACGCCTTTTCGGCCACGCCGAGCGACGGCGTCACCAACACGCCAATCGTGCCGGGGCTTGGCTACATCGTCTCCGGGCGCGGCGTGCAGTCGTGGCTCGCTGCCGATCACCCAAGCGTGCTGGCACCCGGCAAGCGGCCGCGCCTGACACCCAGCCCCGGCCTGCTGATGCGCGATGGCCAGTTAATCGCGCCGGTCGGCTCCCCCGGCAATGACGTGCAGGTGCAGGCGATCGTGCAGCTGATCATCG
>JAICWZ010000234.1 GCA_025966355.1 Thermomicrobiaceae bacterium | reverse complement strand
CTTCGTCTTCAATCGGATCAACGAAGAGATCATCATTGAGGGCGGTGAACCATCCACGGCGCACCAGGTGCTGCTCGGTATCACCAAGGCGTCGCTGGCGACGGATAGCTTCCTTTCGGCGGCGTCCTTCCAGGAGACAACGCGCGTACTGACCGAAGCCGCGATTCACGGTAAGGTCGACTACCTGCGTGGTCTCAAGGAGAACGTCATCATCGGCAAGCTGATCCCGGCCGGCTCGGGATTCATGAACGACAACCGGCGCGGGCTGCATCTGACGGATGCCGATCGCGCCTCGATCGCAGCGATGGCACCGGGTGCCGGCTACGAACCGGCATCGATTGAGGATGTCGAAGAGCTGGTCGCCGAGGGGCATCTGCCCAGTGCGGCGGTCGAACTCTTGGAACCGGACGAAGATGAGGCGACCGAGATCGACGCGAGCGATCCGATCGCGAGTCTCAGTTCGGGCGACGATGATGCTGATGAGGGTGAAGAAGTCGATTCTGACGAGTAAATCGTGCTTTCGACTTCTTGACACTCACCGGTAGCGATGTTAGACTGAGTCCTTGTGGCCGTTCTCGGACGGCCACATCAGTGAGGAAGTGTCTTCCTCGGGGTACGCTCGGCACCGCAGCTGCGGCAATAGTCGCAGAGCACGGTAGGAAACGCAGCCGGTGACCTCAGAAGGAGTTTCGGACGTGCCGACGATCAACCAGCTAGTCCGTAAAGGGCGAATGCAGGTCACGAAGAAGACCAAGGCGCCGGCCCTGCGGTTTACCAATAATGCATTGGGACGCCACGCAGGGAGATTGCGTCGTGGGAAAGGGTCGCCACAGAAGCGTGGTGTCTGCACCCAGGTCCGAACGATGACCCCCAAGAAGCCTAATTCGGCGCTACGCAAAATCGCCCGTGTGCGGCTCACCAACGGTATGGAAGTGACCGCGTACATTCCAGGCGAAGGGCATAATCTGCAGGAGCACTCGGTGGTGCTGATTCGTGGAGGTCGTGTAAAAGACCTTCCCGGTGTCCGTTACCACGTCATTCGAGGTGCCCTGGATGCCCGCGGCGTCGAGAACCGCAAACAAGGGCGGTCGAAGTACGGAACTAAGAGGGCGAAGGGCTAGGCAGTTTCGACTGCACACGCTGGCGTACCGGCTGGTACGCTGAGCGTTTTCCTTTGCTAGATCGTACGGTGCGAAAAGCGGCCTCACGATGTTTGGACTCGTGCTGACCGCTTTTTCGTGTCGTAAAGAATCCGGTTCGAGGATTGACCGCCCGAATCGGAAACGCAGATCATGATGTGGCAGGGAATGATCGAGTGATTGTTGCCCCGCCGGAATGGCAGTGAAGCGCCAGACAGGGCGCGTGGGAGGCGAGACCGGTATGCCGAGGCGAGCAAAGGTTGAGCGGCGCGTGGTGCCGCCGGATCCGCGATACGGGAGCGAATTGGTTTCCCGTGTCATCAACAAGGTGATGACGCGCGGCAAGAAGGGCGTCGCTGAACGGATCGTCTACGGCGCGCTGGCGATTATCCAGGAGCGCACCGGGCGCGACCCGGTTGATGTCTTCCAGCAGGCGCTGCACAACGTCACCCCGATCGTCGAAGTCAAGCCACGACGCGTCGGCGGCGCAACGTACCAGGTGCCGGTTCAGATCGAGCCGGCGCGCCGGCTGTCGCTGGCGATTCGCTGGTTGTTGCAGTCCGCGCGTTCACGCTCCGGGCGTTCGATGGCCGAAAAGCTGGCGTCCGAACTGCTCGACGCCTCCAACAACACCGGTGCCACGATCAAGCGTCGCGAAGACACGCACCGCATGGCCGAGGCGAACCGGGCCTTCTCGCATTATCGTTGGTAATCAGTTCAATGTCGGGCGGTGACGTCCGGGATGCAATGGGAATCACGTACGAATCATGAGTAGCACGGCAACCCAGAAAATTGAAGAACTTGCGGCAGGCATCGCGAGCACGAGGAACATCGGGATCATCGCGCATATCGATGCCGGCAAGACGACGACGACCGAGCGCATCCTGTTCTACACCGGTCGCATTCACCGTATCGGCGAAACGCACGAGGGCGCCGCGACGATGGACTGGATGATCCAGGAGCGCGAGCGCGGCATCACCATTACGTCGGCCGCGACAACCTGTTACTGGAACGGGCATCGGATCAACATCCTTGATACGCCCGGTCACGTCGATTTCACCGTCGAAGTGGAACGCTCGCTGCGTGTGCTCGATGGTGGTGTCGTCGTATTCGACGCCGTCGCCGGTGTCGAGCCGCAGTCGGAGACGGTCTGGCGCCAGGCGGACAAGTATCGCGTGCCGCGGATCTGCTTCATCAACAAGATGGATCGCACCGGTGCCAACTTCTGGCGCACGGTCGAGATGATCAAGGAGCGGCTGCGGGCCAAGCCGGCCATCATCCAGCTGCCGATCGGCCGGGAGGCTGATTTCCTCGGGCTGATCGATGTCATCGACATGCAGGCGTACATCTACCATGATGATCTCGGTCAAAACATCGAGATCACCGAGGTTCCGGCCGCGCTCAAAGAAGATGCCGAAAAGCATCGTCGTGAGCTCGTCGAGATGATCGCCGAGTCGAACGAAGACCTGATGATGCGTTACCTCGAAGATGAGACGATCTCCACTGATGAGTTGCGCGCCGCATTGCGGGCAGCGACGATCAGTGGCGCACTCGTTCCGGTCCTCTGTGGCACCGCGCTCAAGAACAAGGGCGTGCAACGCATGCTCGACGCGATCGTCGATTACCTGCCGTCGCCGGCCGATGTACCGCCGGTCGAAGGGCTGAATCCGACGACCGGTGAGCCGGAGACCCGCTCGACCGATCCGGAAGAGCCGTTCTCGGCGCTGGCCTTCAAGATCGTGACCGATCCACATGTCGGACGGCTCGCGTATGTGCGCGTCTACTCCGGCCAGATGGTCGCCGGTTCGTACGTGCTCAATTCGACCAAGGGCGAGCGCGAGCGCATCGGGCGTCTGCTGCGCATGCACGCCAATCACCGAGAAGAAGTCACGACGATCGCAGCGGGCGATATCGGCGCCGTGATCGGCCTGAAGACGACATTTACCGGCGATACGCTGTGCGATGGTAACGCCCCGGTCCTTCTGGAATCGATTGTGTTCCCGGAGCCGGTCATCTCGATCGCGGTCGAACCGAAGACACGCTCCGACCACGACAAGATGGGCATGGCACTGGCGCGCCTGGCAGAGGAAGACCCGACGTTCCAGATGTATACCGACCCGGACAGCGGGCAGACGATCCTCAGAGGGATGGGCGAGCTGCATCTGGACGTGATCATCGACCGAATGCTGCGCGAGTTCAAGGTCGGTGCGAACGTCGGCAAGCCGCAGGTGGCATATAAGGAAACGATCACCAAGCCGGTGCGCATCGAGGGCCGCTTCGTGCGGCAGTCGGGCGGTCGTGGCCAGTACGGCCACGTCTGGCTGGAGATCGAGCCGCTGGAGCGCGGAAGCGGGTTCATCTTCGAAGACAAAGTTGTAGGTGGAACGGTCCCCCGCGAATATATTCCGGCGGTTCAGGCTGGTGTTCGTGAGGCGATGGAGTCGGGCGGCGATTCAGGGAATCCGATCGTGGACCTGAAGGTCGCGCTCGTCGACGGCTCGTATCACGAAGTCGACTCGTCGGAAATGGCCTTCAAGATCGCCGGTTCAATGGCGCTTCGTGAAGGTGTGCGGCGGGGCAAGCCGGTCATTCTTGAGCCGTTTATGAAGGTCGAAGTGCGCACGCCCGAAGATTTCATGGGCGACGTCATTGGTGACCTGTCGGCGCGGCGCGGCCACATCGAGGGCATGGAGATGCAGATGAGCACCCAGGTGGTGCGCGCGTTTGTACCGCTGGCTGCGATGTTTGGCTATGCCACCGAGTTGCGCTCGATGTCTCAGGGCCGGGCGACGTACTCGATGGAGTTCGATCACTACGAGCCGGTGCCGGAGAGCCTGGCGGCTGAGATGAAGGCAAAGGCGCAACGAGGTTAGGAAATGGGGCGGCGGCGAGTCGCCTGGCGTGTTAGCTGGAGGATGACGCAGTGGGAAAGCAGCGGTTTGAGCGGACGAAGCCGCACGTCAACATCGGGACGATCGGGCATGTGGACCATGGCAAGACGACCTTGACGGCGGCCATCACCAAGACGCTCTCGCTCAACGGCGAAGCCAAGTTCCGGTCGTTT
>JAICWZ010000581.1 GCA_025966355.1 Thermomicrobiaceae bacterium | reverse complement strand
GGTCGTAACTATGTTCTTCGCAAAACTGCGCCCTGGGGCTATGGGTCCCTGCGTTCGCAGGGACGACACCGTATTTGTATTGGCTGCATGCAATCCTGCCGGTTGACCGGATAGCTCCCGCCCGGCACCGTGCTTCGCTTTCTCACCCCGGTCATCCCATGCTTCCCGTCGCCTCGCTCTGGATTCCCTTCACGGTCGTCGCCGCGCTCGGCCAGGTCGCGCGCAACGCGATGCAGCGCTCGCTGACGGCGCCGCTCGGAACCTGGGGCGCGACCAACATCCGCTTCCTGTTCGGCTTCCCGTTCTCGATTTTGTTCTTTGCAGTCGTGCTGATCTTCTCCGGCGATCACGTGGCGTGGCCGCCCGCGGCCTTCTGGCCATGGCTGCTGCTCGGCGCGCTCAGCCAGATCATCGCCACCGGCATGATGCTCGTCGCCATGAACGATCGCTCCTTCGTCGTGACGACGGCCTATCTGAAGACCGAAGCGATCCAGACCGCGATCTTCGGCTTCGTCTTCCTCGGCGACCATCTCACCGCATGGAAGGTGGTCGCGATCCTGATCGCGACCATGGGCGTCGTCATCACGGCGTTGAGACCCGGCGGCAAGAAAAGCTTCGCCGAGTTGAAGCCGACGGTGATCGGGCTCGTCGCTGCCGCGGGGTTCGCGTTATCTGCGGTCGGTTATCGCGGCGCCATCCTCACCGTGCCAGGCGTCACCCTCGTCACCGCCGCCTCCTACACGCTGGTCTGGGGCCTGTTCGTGCAGAGCGTGGTGCTGTCGATCTATCTGCTTGCGCGCGCGCCCGACATCCTGAAGAAGATCATCGGCCTGTGGCGCCCCTCGATGGTCGCGGGCTTCATGGGCGCCTTCGCCTCGCAGTTCTGGTTCCTGGCCTTTGCGCTCACGGCCGCCGCCAACGTCCGCACGCTGGCGCTGGTGGAAGTGCTGTTCGCGCAAGGCGTCGCCTATTACTCGTTCAAGCAGCCGGTCTCGGCGCGCGAGATCTCCGGCATCGTGCTGATCGTGATCGGGGTCGCGTTGCTGGTCGCAGCTTAGCCCTTGACGGCAATCAGCACCGCGCCCGCGGAGATCAGCGCAATTCCGAGCCATCCGTTGAGGGACGGCCGCTCGCCGAGAAAGGCGACGCCGAACAGCGCCACCAGCACCACGCTCAATTTGTCGATCGGCGCGACCAGGGTCGCGGGGCCGAGCTTGAGCGCGCGGAAATAGCAGAGCCAGGATGCGCCGGTGCCGAGCCCGGAAAGCAGCAGGAACAGCCAGCTTCTGGCGGTGATCGGTCCGGGATGAGTGAGTTGTCCGGTCGCGAGCAGAATCAGCGTGAGCGCGATCAGCACGATCACGGTGCGAACCAACGTGGCGAGATCGGAGTTGATGCCTTCGACGCCGACCTTGGCAAAGATCGCCGTCAGCGCCGCGAACACGGCCGACAGAACGGCCCAGAGCTGCCAGGAATTGAACGAGTCGGGGGCCATCACAGTCCTGTGGTAGCGGCGTTGCCTGATTTTCTCCACCGTCATTGCGAGCGAAGCGAAGCAATCCAGCTTCGCGCCGGCTGGATTGCTTCGTCGCTGCGCTCCTCGCAATGACGGAGAACAGCGATGATTGAGGCGGCGCACGCGCAGCCGGCCTGGGTCCTGCTCGCTTATCTGATCGCCGGCGTCTGCTTCATCCTCGCGCTGCGCGGACTG
>JAICWZ010000244.1 GCA_025966355.1 Thermomicrobiaceae bacterium | reverse complement strand
TCAATCAATTCGGCTCTCTCACGGTAAGGACGTCAACAGTGAAAACAAAGCGAACGGCCCGGTTTGTGATCGGCTATGCGGGGGGCGATCATACGGTCTATCGCGATGGCGAGGTTGTCTACGAGGATGACGCCATTATCTTCGTGGGGCATCAGTTCCCAGGTGAGGTCGACGTCGCGTATGACCATGGTGACGCCATCATCAGCCCCGGCTTCATCGACCTTGATGCGCTCTTCGATATCGACCACGCGCTCTTTGATACCTGGCTCGATGCCGACCGCGTCGCCGGGCAACGCTGGTCCGAGGCGTATTTCGGGCATCCACGTGAGACGTTCCCCTTCGAGGATGAGGTCTTCAAACGTCGCTATGCCATGGTCCAGCTCATCCTCAATGGCATCACCACTGCCATGCCGATCGCCGCCGAGATGTCGCGTGCCTGGGCCGAGACGTACGGCGAATTCGCGGCTGTGGTTGAGATGGCGGGCGAGCTTGGCCTGCGCATGTATCTCGGCCCGAGCTATCGTGCCGGGGTGAATGTCACACGCGGAGATGGTACGCCGGACGTGCTCTGGAACGAGGCACTGGGGGACGCGGGTTTTGAAGAAGCAGTGCGTTTCGTACGCGATTTCGACGGTGCGCACGACGGTCTGATTCGGGGTGCCCTGCTGCCGGCACGCATCGAGACGAATACCCTCAGCATCCTGCGGCGCACGAAGGCCGCGAGCGACGAACTCAACTGCCCGCTCCGGCTGCATGCCGCCCAGGGTGCGCAAGAAGTCCGTTTCCTGCGCGAATGGTATGGCAAGCGCCCGCTCGAACTGCTCGACGATCTCGGCATACTCGGGCCGCGCACGCTCATCCCGCACGCCACGACCCTCGATCTATCGGAGGCGAACAGCGATCCGACCGAAGATCTGGCGCGGCTGCGCGATCGCGGCGTCTCGGTCATCCACTGCCCGATGGTCAGCATCCGGCATGGCGGGCTACTCGATTCGTTCGATCACTACCGGGCGATCGGCATCAACCTCGCGCTCGGCACCGATACCTTTCCGCCCGACATGATCCGGGTGATGGACTATGGGAGTTTGGCCGGCAAGATCGTGGCGCGTGATCAATCGGCCGCGAGCGCTGCCGATCTCTTCCGCGCCGCCACGCTCGGCGGCGCCCGTGCGCTCGGCCGTGATGATCTCGGACGGCTGGCGCCCGGCGCGAAGGCGGACATCACCGTTATCAGCCTGGCCGACCTGCGCACCGGCCCCTATGACGATCCGATCCGCACGATGCTCTACAACACCAGCGGCGCCTGCGTTTCGACCGTCATCGTCAACGGTCGCACCATAATGGAAGAACGGCGCATTCCTGGTGTCGATGTCGAGCAGATGCGTGACCGTGCCCAGCGATATTTCGATGCCTACCTGGCATCGTATACTGAGCGCGATTTCCGCGGGCGCGCCGGCGACGATCTCTTCCCACCATCCTTTCCGATCGTCCGGCGTCCATAGGAGGAACATCAGGCGCGATCGATCGCTCAAACAGACAGGGAGAAGCGGGTGAACGGGGATCTGCTCGTCAAGAATGTTCGCGCCCTCGGTGGCGACGCCTGCGATATCCAGATTCAGGACGGCCATATCGCCGCTATCGGTCCGAATCTGAGCGTGTTGCCGGATGTGACCATCATCGACGGCGGCGGCCGGCTCCTCTTCCCCGGCTTCATCGATGCGCACACGCATATGGATAAGACGCTGCTCGGGCTCGGCTGGTATCGCAACGAAGTCGGATCGCTGCTCACGGATAAGATCGAAAACGAGCGCCGCCTGCGTCGCGAACGCGCCATCGATTCTCATCAGCAATCGACCCGGCATGCCCGCCTCGCCATCGCGACCGGTACGACGCACATTCGCACCTTCGTCGATATCGATACCGAGGTCGAACTGCGCGGTTTCGAGGGTGTCATGCGGACGCAGGACGATTTTCGCGATGCGCTCGACATTCAGGTCGTCGCCTTCCCGCAGAGCGGCATGCTGATTCGCCCCGGCACGGTCGAATTGATGGAAACAGCGCTCGCCAACGGCGCCACGGTCGTCGGCGGGCTCGATCCGTCGGCGATCGACCGCGATCCGGCCAGGCATCTCGACGTCATTTTTGGCCTGGCCGAGAAGTACGACGTCGATGTCGATATCCACCTGCACGAGCCGGGCGAGCTCGGCGCCTTCTCGGTCGAGCTGATCGCCGAACGGACGAAGGCCCTCGGTTATCAAGGGCGCGTCGTGATAAGCCATGCCATCTGTCTCGGCGGGGTTGATGAGGCCTACCTTGGTCGCCTGATCGATCTGCTGCTGGAGAACGACATCACGATCATGAGCCACGGCCCGAGCGGTCTGCGGCCGGTGCCCTCGGTCAAGCGGCTCTACGAGGCGGGCGTGCGTATGTGTACCGGCAACGACGGCATCCGCGACGCCTGGGGGCCGCTCAACATGCCCGACATGTTGCTGCGCACGTTCTTGATCGCCTACCGCAACAACCTGCGCCGCGACGACGAGATCGAGATGGTGCTCGACATCGCCACCTTTGGCGGCGCCCGCGTCCTCGGCGACACAACCTATGGGCTCGCCCCTGGCTGTCGCGCCGATCTCGTCCTCGTCGACGGCGAAACCCACGTCGAAGCCGTCATCGATCGGCCACCCCGCTGGCTCGTCCTCAAGGGCGGCCGGGTTGTCGCACGTGCGGGCGAATGCGTGGTGTAGAGGGCGGCGGGTTAGTCGTAGACCCTCCGGATCTCGCGACTAATCCTCGCGATCGTTGGTGTGTGGTCGGACGATGATCGTGGAGGCGCGTGAGAGTCGGCGCCGAACGGACATTGAGATCGGCCCTTCGATCACCGCGTGAGCGTAGTTGCCGGGTATCGGGTCGTGCCGCACGGTAAGTCCAAGCGATCGTGGAATAGACGCTGGCAGTTCCGCGAGACCGAGGCCCGGTCGATTCCCATGGGCGAGGCAGCCCTCTTCGGTTGTCAGACGAGCGATATCGACTGAGAGTCCAGCTTCATCCTGACGAAGTGAAAATGCATTTGAGTTCGGGAAGTCGCGCGATTCTGAGACCTGCTCGAACGACAGACGCCGGTAGAGAATGTCATCATCCGACACTGTCTCCGGCGTACATTCTCCCATCGGCGCGACTTACGAAGCGATTGTGCTCGTTACGAGGCGGGCGATCTCCGTGATCGTTACGTCCTCGTGTTCGTCGTACTGTTCGCCGTCGGCATTACGTGTGGTTCTGAGATAGCTCAAGCGGCCCGCCCCGCTGATCTCGACCTCAATGCCGGCGCGTTCGGCAGTCCATTCCAGGAGGATACCGCCGTCGCTCGTGGGAGCAATCACGAGCGGCAGCGGAGCGCGATCAGACTTGAGAGGAAGGGCGGTGACAATAGCCTTGAGCATGCGCCGGGCTTCATTGATGGCAATTTCGGACGGGGGGATACCATCGTAGCTGTCCCAGTTCACATTCAGATGTTGGAGATGCGTCAGTTGCTGCTCGATCGAGTTGCGAACGGAATCGGCATCGTTGCGGGCAGCTGTCTGGTGAATATGAAACGAGTTCTTCTCAGCCATTCTTCGTTCCCGTGCTCGAACGTTTCAATGTAAGGCACGATGCCCGTGTTGCTCCACCATTGTTGCACGTGTACCGTGTTACCGGCGACCTGAACGTGAATCCCTCGGCTGCATCGCCGCCCAGCGCTCGTGTTGATCCGTCTGATGGCTGGGCGGTTCGCGCGTATCGGCTTCGCCCTACGCTCCGTTGAAGGCGGGCATGACGTCTTCGACGAAGCGCTGGAGCGGCTCGTGATCGTAGGCGACGAGTGGAAAGTAACCGTTGACATATTCGACACCGGCGTCGACCAGTTGCCCGACGCGGTCGATCACTGCCTCCGGTGTGCCGACCAGCGCACCGCTCTGCACGAATTCGTCGTACGTCTCGCCGGTCGCTTTGCGGAAGCGTTCGGTTGCTCTGGCCGGATCATCCCCCTTCTTAATAAAGTGGATGATCAGGTTGCTCGATTTGACGATCTCGTCGTAGTCACGGCCGACGTTTTCGCAGTG
>JAICWZ010000475.1 GCA_025966355.1 Thermomicrobiaceae bacterium | reverse complement strand
TTCACCGAATACCAGTACGTCCCGTGTCGTACCCGATAATTCGTCGCTGGCACGGCGAATCACATCATCGAAGATCGCGAAGAAGCTGGTAGGGTCTGGTGCGCCATCGCTCATAAATTGTTCGAGCGTCTCGGCGACGACGAATCTGATGTAGCGGCCTTCAGAGATGGCTTGTTCCAAATCGATGCCGCGATCGAGTAGACGTGATTCAAGTGACTGGAGGTGCGATTCGCTGGCAACGATGACGGCGCCGCGATTCGATTCCAATGCTTCGCCAAAATAGCCGGTCAGTTTCTCGATCAGATAGTCGTCATCTTCGTAAAACAAGACGTCATGCCGGCAACCCTCCGTATGATCGGGTAGAGCGGTTGCCGCCGACATCTCTGCTTTCTCGAACATTTCCCGATTTTGCGGGGCTTCTGGCCAACTCATGCCAACACCAAACGATTCATCTCTTACCTCATAGGAGAATTTGCCATGTCAAATCTCCACCGCCCATGTCCAGCGATCCGACGACATAGCTCGATGGACATTCGGATCGCGACAGTTCGCTTTGATGCAATCCATATGCCATGAACTGGTCGCAGTGTGATTCAACCGTTTGACAATACCGTCGCTTGTTCGACGTTTTTCCGTACGACAGCGTCACGTCACTCTGAGTGCGGTCAGGGGCGCCGGTAGGTGTTCGCGCCTCTCGCTTTTCGGCGATAAAGGAGCAGCGACAGAAACGCCAGGATGTAACCCGCGATGAAGAGCGGCTCCGGCGAGTCGTAATGGACGAACCGGATGGAGACGAGCGCCAGCATCGTTGGGTAGATGAGCAACCCAAGACAGGCAAAGATCGATGCCTCGATGAAGGAGCCGCGCCAGCCGGCTCCGGTGAGCCGGCTGACGACGAACGGGAGTAACGTCCCGGTTGGGAGCCAGATGAGGAACGCGGCGGCGACGTCAGACATCGGTCGAGTCCGTTGCTCCGGTCACGAATAGTCGACCTCTCGTGCGTGCAATGCGCCGTCAACCGCGATACGTTCGACAGCTAGAAGAGTCCGATGATATTGCCATCATCATCGATGTCGACGTTGGCGCCACCGGGACGACTGCCGAGCCCCGGCATCGTGCGCATCTCACCCAGGAGCGCATAGACGAAGCCCGCGCCGGCCGACATGCGGACATCGCGCACGATCACCTCGAACCCTTCGGGTCGTGCCAGCAATGCCGGGTTCGCGCTGAGCGAGAGGTGCGTTTTCGCCATGCACACCGGGAGCTTGTCATAACCGAGCCGCGTATACGAACGGATGGCGCGCTCGGCGGACGGCAGGTAGGTGACGCTGCCGGCGCCATAGAGCTTGTAGGCGATTGCTTCGATCTTCTCCTTGATCGAAAGGTCGAGCTCGTAGAGTGGCTGGTAGTTCGACGGGAGTTCGGTCGCGTTGACGACGGCCCGCGCGAGGTCGGTGCCGCCCTTGCCACCCTGGCTGAAGATGTCGGTTGGGACGGCGTCGACCGCGCCCGCCGCGAGCGATGCCCGGCGCACGGCCTCGATTTCGGCCGGCGAATCGGTCGGAAAGAGATTGATCGAGACGACGACCGGCACGCCGAACTGCCGTGTGTTTTCAATCTGCTTGATGAGATTTGGCATTCCCTCGTTCAGCGCTTCGAGATTCTCTTCGATCAGACCCGGATCGAGCGGCCGACCGGCGACGATCTTGTAGCGGCCGCTGTGGGCCTTGAGCGCGCGGATCGTCGCCACCAGCACCGCGGCGTTCGGTTTGAGCCCGCTGACACGTGACTTGATATCGAAGAATTTTTCCGCCCCGAGGTCGGCACCAAACCCGCATTCTGTTACCAGAATGTCGGCGAGCTTCAGACCGATCTTGTCGGCCAGGATCGAGCTGTTCCCGTGGGCGATGTTGCCGAACGGTCCGGCATGAATCAACGCCGGCGTGTGCTCCAACGTTTGCAGGAGATTTGGCTTGAGCGCGTCGACCATCAGCGCGGCCATGGCGCCGGCGGCGCCGACGTCCTCGGCGGTCACCGGCTCCTTGGATCGGTTCTGGGCGACAACGATGCGGCCGAGTCGATCGCGCAGGTCGCGATACGAGGTTGCCAGCGCCAGGATCGCCATCACCTCGGAGGCCGCAGTGATGTCGAAGCGCGTCTGGCGCGGCACGCCGTTCCCATCGCCGAGCCCGATGACGATGTCGCGCAGTGCTCGATCGTTGACATCGAGCACGCGTCCCCAGGTGATCGTCTTCTGATCGATATCGAGCTTGTTGCCTTGATAGAGCACGTTATCGAGGAAGGCCGCCAGCAGATTGTTGGCCGCGGTCACGGCGTGCGCGTCGCCGGTCAGATGCAGGTTGATATCGGACATCGGGATGACCTGCGAATAGCCACC
>JAICWZ010000359.1 GCA_025966355.1 Thermomicrobiaceae bacterium | reverse complement strand
GACGCAACCTACGCCACCCTGGTTGAGCGCGGCGTGAAGTTTAAGGAGCCGGTTGCCACGATGCCGTGGGGTGCCAAGGCGACCTGGTTTTACGATCCCGATGGGAACGAGTTCTTCCTTGCTGAGGGATAGGGGTCGTCTCGGCCCAACAGTGACCGGCACCTCTAAGCCTCATTGTCATCCTGAGGCCGCAGCCGAAGGATCTCTCCTGACTCGCCCCGGCAACCATGTGCCAGGGACACGGGAAAGAGATCTTTCGCGGCGGTTCAGGATGACGGGGAAGGGTGCTCGATGGGGTTTTGAGGGAATCCGCTAATTTGTTCGCACTCCGCGTACGTTCGCGGTATAATGCGGCCTCGAAATCGGAATCTTGCTCGATTCGCCGAAATCTCCGGAGTTACGAAAGAAGGAGTCACCTATGAGCGGAGTACGGGTTCTGGTTGGTACACGCAAGGGCGCCTTTATCCTCACCTCGGATGCTTCACGCAAGGAATGGGATGTCAGCGGTCCCCATTTCGCCGGTTGGGAGATCTATCATCTGAAAGGCTCACCGGCGGACCCGAATCGCATCTACGCCTCGCAGTCGAGCGGCTGGTTTGGCCAGACAATGCAGCGCTCGGACGATGGAGGCAAGACCTGGGAGCCGGTCGGAAACCAGTTCGCCTATGACGGCACCCCCGGCACTCACATGTGGTACGACGGCACACAGCACCCCTGGGAGTTCAAGCGAATCTGGCACCTGGAGCCGTCATTGACCGACCCCGATACGGTCTACGCCGGAGCCGAGGACGCCGCACTCTTCCGCTCGACTGATGGCGGCCAGACCTGGAACGAGCTGGCCGGGTTGCGTGAGGCGAAGGGGCATCTCTGGCAGCCGGGCGCCGGCGGCATGTGCCTGCACACGATCATCCTCGATCCGGTCGATCCGAAGCGCATCTTCGTCGCCATATCGGCGGCCGGCGCCTTCCGCTCTGATGACGGTGGCGACACCTGGTTGCCGATCAATCGCGGCCTGCGTGTCGATTACGAACTGCCCGACAAAGCCTCCGACGTCGGCCACTGCGTCCACAATATCGCCATGCATCCTTCGCGTCCGAATACCCTCTTCATGCAGAAGCACTGGGATGTCATGCGCACCGACAATAGCGGTGATTCGTGGGAAGAAGTGAGCGGCAACCTGCCGAGCGACTTCGGCTTCCCGATCGCCGTCCACGCCCATGAGCCGGAGACGATCTACGTCGTGCCGATCAAGAGCGATTCCGAGCACTTTCCGCCCGATGGCAAACTGCGCGTCTATCGGAGCCGGAGCGGTGGCCACGAGTGGGAAGCGCTGACCAACGGCCTGCCGCAGAGCGACTGCTACGTCAACATCCTGCGTGATGCGATGGCGGTCGACAAGCTCGATCAGTGCGGCATCTACTTTGGGACGACTGGCGGCCAGGTTTACGCCTCATCCGACGCGGGCGATAGCTGGCGTGCAATCGTGCGTGACCTACCGGCGGTCGCCTCGATTGAGGTGCAAACCCTATGATCCGCGTCGAGCTGCCGGCACACCTGCGCACGCTGGCGAAATCCGGCAAGATGGTCGAGCTTGAGGTGGAGGGGACCGCGACACAGCGCGCGGTCCTCGACGCCCTGGAAGCGACCTACCCGATGTTGCGCGGGACGATTCGCGATCATGTGACGCAGAAGCGGCGGCCGTTCGTCCGCTTCTATGCCTGCCAGGAAGATCTGTCGCACGAATCGCCCGATGCGCCGCTGCCGGACGCGGTCGCGAGCGGCGTCGAGCCGTTCCTGATCGTCGGCGCGATCGCAGGCGGCTAGAGTCTCGAACTACACGGAGGAGAGCAACGCGTGCGCTATATGCTGCTGATCTATGCTGATGAACAGATCCTGAGCCAGGACGAACGCGAGGCGTGCTACCAGAAATCGGCACAACTCGCGCGCGATCTCGACTCCGCCGGGCATTTCATCTCGACCGCACCGCTGCAATCCGTGTCGATGGCAACGAGTGTTCGCGTGCGTGAGGGTAAACGGGTCGTGACCGACGGCCCGTTCGCTGAAACGCGCGAGCAACTCGGCGGCTACTTCATGGTCGATGCCGAAAACCTCGACGAGGCGATCGCCATCGCCAGCCGCATCCCCGGCGCCGGCTGGGGCACGGTCGAAGTGCGCCCGGTTAGCGAGTTGCCGAAGGACATGCTGCCGGAGTAGCCAACCGCAGAACACGCCTCGTGCATGCGCACATCGGCCGGGGTTTGATTGATCAAACCCCTACGACGTAAAGGCGTGATTCATCACGCCCGGCGCGCCGTTCAGGCGGCGCCTGTCTCCCGCCCCCCGGCGCGCCGCTTGTCGAATTCCAGCGCTCCCGAACGACTATCCTGCGAAACCAAACCGGTGGTTTCGTAGCGAAGTGGGGGCTTCATGAAATATCTCTGCCTGGTGTATCAGGTTGAAACGGAAGTCGATGCGCTGCCGGGCAACGAATACGACGCGATCGTCGACGAGGTGCTCGCGTATCGCAATGAGTTGCGTGCCAGCGGCCACTACATCGACTCGTCACCGTTGGAACCGGTCAGTTCCGCCACGACCTTGCGCGTGCGCCATGGACAGATGTCGATCACTGATGGACCGTTCGCCGAGACCCGTGAACAGCTCGGCGGCTATTAACTGATCTAAGCGACCGACCTGAACGACGCCATTCGTATCGCGGCCAAGATGCCGCCCGCCCGGATCGGCAGCATCGAGATTCGACCACTCAAGACGTTCAATCCCCGTTCCGAATGATCGGTTGTCGCCTGGTTAGGTCCGTTTCCTGTTACCGAAGGAGTCGACATGAGCCGAATCGTCGCGACTGAATATGTCTCACTCGATGGTGTCTTCGAGGACCCGGGCCAATGGTCGTTTCCGTTCTGGAGCGATGAGGCCGGCAAGTTCAAGTTCGACGAACTCGTCGCCGCCGATACTCAACTGCTTGGACGCAAGACGTACGAGGGTTTTGCTGCCGCCTGGCCAACAATGACCGACGAAGCCGGTTTCTCCGACCGGATGAACGGCATGCCCAAGTACGTCGTTTCGACCACGCTCAAGACG
>JAICWZ010000443.1 GCA_025966355.1 Thermomicrobiaceae bacterium | reverse complement strand
TCGCTCACCGCCGGGAGGGTGATCGGTTTGTCGTCGTTCACCAGCGTAACGCGGAACGAGAGCGCATGGCTGGTGGCGTCGGGTGATGCCGTCTGCGACCCATTCGAGCACCAGTTGCTCCAGATGAAGCGCAGTTCCGCTTGTTGGTTGTTCTCCAGCACCAGCGGCTTCGGCACGATGCCGGGGTTGAGGGCGACCTGGGCCGTCTTCAGTACCGTGCCGTTCACATCGACGACCTCGATTTGCGGGATGCCTTCCAGCACGCAGGTGCTTCGCTCTCCGCCGTAGGTCACGATGATCGATCCGGCGATCGAGTTCGCGACGACCTTGTACGACGCGGTCAGTTTCAGTTGCGTGGCGCGGCAGAGGTTGTTAGGAACGGGCGTAGGCGTTGTCGCGGCGTTCGCCTCTTCGGTCACGTTGGCGGAAACGATCTTCGGCACGTTGCCTTCGATCCCCACGAACCAGGTGCCATCGTACTTGCGCGTCTTTCCGTCGATCTGCTCGGCGTCGAGATGGAGCGTGACAGCGAGCTGGGTCGGGTCCACTTTGCTTTGTGAGATGTCGCTGACCGTGACGGTGTCACGCTTCGTCTCGGAAAAGCCGGCCGCGAAGCTTTCGTACGATTGGGCCTGCTGCATCGTCTCGCCGAGATATTCGTACGCCTTCGCATAGTCCTGCAGGTTGATCTGATGGAAATAGTCAACGACGGTATCTTCGGCCATCTGATGGTCAAGTACGACCGGTGTCGGGGAGACATGCACGATGCCTGGTGACGTCGTCGCGGTCGGTTCCGGGGTCGCGCTTGGTTCTGGTGTGCTTGCCGCGCTCGGCGTCGCCTCGGGCGTGCCTGAGGGCTCCAACATCGTGCTCATGGTTGGTGGAGTGGATGACGAGGCGGCAGCAGCCGCGCTGGGAGCCGGCGCGTAGCCCTGTCGTGCGGTCATCGTCGATGGCGGTGTTGTGCCGCCGTTATGGTTGATCAACAAGATCGTGACGACCGCGACGAGCGCAACGGTGAGCGCCGCACCGGCGAAGCCGAGCGCCTGGTGTGCGACGCGCTTCGGTGACGTGCGCGGTTGCGCGGCGGTGAGCGTGTGCACCGATTCCCAGAGTTTCCGTGATGGCGTGATGTCGGGCATCCGGTGGATGGCGTCGAGTCCGGAGCGCAGGTTGCGTTCGAAGACCGCGCAGGCGGCGCACGTCTGGATGTGCTCGCGAATGTCAATTCGCTCTTCGAGCGTCAGACGCCGCTCGTACCCTTCGGAGATCAGGTGTTGGATGCGATCGCACGTCATCGCTCCACCCCCTGTTCCGCGGTTAGCGCCTCGTACGCCTGGGAAAACGCTTTGCGGGCGCGGAAGAGCCGCACTTTCGCGGCGTTCGGCTTGATACCGAGCGCTTCGGCCATTTCATCGATCGAAAGCCCCTGATGATGGCGCAAGAGCAGGATGCTGCTGTGCGACGGACCGATTTTGGCCATCGCTTGCTCGATCAACTGCGATTCGCCGACACGCTCGGCCAGGTGCAGGTCTTTGCCGCGATCGGGTGTACCCGGCCCGAACGGTATCCACTGTACGAGGCGCTTTCTCCGAAAATAGCTCATGGCGGTATTCGTCGCGATGCGATAGATCCAGGCACGGAAGTTCAGATCGGGGTCGGTCCGATCGATCGCGCGATATGCTTTCAAGAATGTGTCCTGGGCTAGATCCTCGGCGACTTCACGATCGTTGACCATACGGTAGAGGTAATTGACGATCGGGCGCTGATACTGGTCGAACAGCTCGGTGAAGGCCGCAGAGTTGCCAGCCTGGGCGCGGTCTAAAATGCCGCGCTCGTCCATTCTGATTGCCCCCCACTGTGCCCTCTCCATCGCGTGCCTTTCCTCTCCATTCACTACGACGCATAGGGAGCGGAGACGGGTACACGCAGAGGATCGAGAGGGATTCTAGGCCGTGTTGGTTCGCGCGCTTCGTGGAAATCTGATGCGGGTGTGGCGCATCGTTGCGCTCCATCAGCATTTCGCCGCGAACGTGCCGGCCGGGTCGACTGTTCGATGAGTGCGGCACTGGCCGGCGCATTGTACATGCGCGGGCCGATTCGCGCTCGCCTCCTACTGTAACGCTCCAGGGGGCGTCGTGCATGCGTCAATTGGGCTAGGCCAGGGGCTGTTCGGACGGCCAGGGTGAGCGTGCGCATCGAAATATGGATCGTGCGCTGATCGGCAGATCGGTGCGCAAGTCCTGATCCGTGACATGACTGCCGAATCAACTCGACACGGACGAACGGAATTCATATACTCCCTCGGTTACTTGAACGAAATGGTGTCGAGGGAAACCGGCTGATGTCCACCGCCTCAGAACCCGTCGGGTACAACGCCGCGCGGAATGGGCCCGCCAGGCCGTTCGACACCTCTTTGATCCTGCGGATACACCTATTTGGGGGATTCCTCGTCTCCGCTGGAAACGTCGAACTCCCCGGCATGACCTGGCGGAGCCGCAAGGCCGCACAGCTCGTCAAGGTGCTGGCGCTGGCACCGGATCATGCGCT
>JAICWZ010000093.1 GCA_025966355.1 Thermomicrobiaceae bacterium | reverse complement strand
TGGCGAGGTCGTGCCGGATGTCTCCGACGCCGCGGACGAGTCCGAGACCGCGGTCGAAGAGATCGAAGCAGCCGGCGAGCCGTCGGATGAGGTGATCGCCGAGGGGATTCGCACCCATGCTCCGGCTTACGCCGATGAGGTTGGCCGCGACGAACTGATTGAAACCGTTCCGGCGTCGGAAGAGCAGACCGAACCGTTGCCGGCCGGCGAAACCGAAACCGTCGAAGCGGACGAAGCGTTGCCCTACTCCGAGGCGGGCGAAGCAGACGATGTGTTGTCACAAACCGAAGTGGGCGAAACAGAAGCTGAGGCGCCCGAAGCGGAACCGGCGCAGAGCGGCGGTCCATCGGCGGCCAGCTACTTTGCCGATGCCCGTGGCGGAACGGGAGCGCGTGAGGCGGCGCCGCCGCCTGCACCGGCTGATCTCGCGACGCATCTGCGCGGTGAGGTCGCCTTCCTCCGACAGCAGAGCCGCGAAAAGGATCGTCAGATCGGCGTCTGGGGCGAAGGCGCGAAGTGGCTGCAGCCGTTCGTGGATCAGATTCGCTCGCTGGAGAAGCAGGTCGAGCGGCTCGGAGAACTGCAGGTTCAACGCGAAAACGAGCGGATTAGCGATCTGATTAGCGAACGCGATGCACTGCGCCAGCGGCTCGAAGCGCTCGAAGCGAGGATCAGTTCGGCGCAGATCGCTAGCCCACCAACCGAGCCAAATCGCCGCTCCTGGTTCCGCCGCATGATGGGCTCAGAATAACGAGGTACGCGTCTCTGCGCGAGATATTCCGTCCTACCGCATGGCTTCCCAGGTACGCAGGATCATGGCTGATACACCGGTGAGGAAGTAGATGAGGGCGCACACGAGGAACAGGACGAGGAGTACGGTGAGGATCGTGCAGCCGATGCGCTTGAATGGCTCGGACCGTTCGACGGATGGATCGGTGCCGTTGGTTGTGAAGAGCGGCTGCTTCTCGTCGGAGGGCTCCATGGGCACCTTTCGTTTCACGGTTAAGCTTCTACGGTTCAGGCTCGCGACGCATACAGGGAGCGTCGCGCCAAGATCATACCGATTTACTCGGCTCCGGACGAAGCAGATCTGCCGCGGCCGGTAACGTCAATGACTCCGCGCTCGGCTGAATCGCGCGCATCGCGTTCCACGTCGCCGGATCGCCTTCGAACATCGTTCGGCCGCTGAGCGCCTGCCGCACCAGATCATCAACATCGAGCGGTGCTTCGGCGCGCTCGGCTTCCTCGATCGTGGCATGCGTCGCAGGATGGCGCGGCACGAAGACCGTGCAGCAATCGTCGTCGGGCGTGCGCGAGATCTCGCTGGTGCCGATTCGGTCGGCCTCTTCCAATATCTCGATCTTGTCCATGCCGATGAGCGGTCGCAGGATCGGTAAGCGCACGGCGGCTTCGATGGCGCGGATATTTTCCAGCGTCTGCGAGGCGACCTGACCGAGACTTTCACCGGTCACGAGCGCCCCGGCGCCGTATTCAGTGGCCAGCGCCTCGGCGACGCGTAGCATGAGCCGCCGGTAGAGCACCACGAGCATCTCCGGATCGCAGCTGATCGCCATGCGCCGCTGGATCTCGCCGATCGGTATCGTGATGAGCCGTATAGCCGGCTGATCGCGTCCGAGCGCCTGCGCCAACTCGATCACCTTCTCGATGGACGTCGCGCGGACATAGGGGTAGGCGTGAAAATGCACCAGTGTGACGGAGCAGCCGCGCTTAAGCATGCGGTAGGTCGCGACCGGAGAATCGTAGCCACCCGACATGAGCGAAACGATCTCGCCGCTGCTGCCCACCGGCAGCCCGCCCGGCCCGGCATGCACACGCGAGGTGACATAGGCCCCATCGTGCAGGATCTCGATCTGATAGGTCGTGTCTGGCTTGCGTAGTCGCACCGGCGCGCCGGTACGCTCATGAATGAATGCGCCGATCTCGCGCTCGATTTCGGGTGAGGTGAGCGGATAGCTCTTGTCCGGTCGTTTGACCCGCACGCAGAAGGTGCCTTCCGGCGGCTCCTCGGCGTCGAGCAGCTGTTCCGTGGCGCGCAGGATCGACGACATGCGGGTGTCGGATTCGAGGGTGAGCGAAAAGTTCTGGATGCCGAAGACGCGGGCGATGCGCACGCGAACGTCGGGCCAGTCAGCCGCGTCGACCAGCACGATGAGGATGCGGCCGGTGCGTATCTTGATCGAGTGGTACGGCAGATCGTGCAGCGCCGTCATGATGTTGCCGGTAAGCTGCCGCATGAATCGCCGCCGGTTTCGTCCTTTCAGCGCGACCTCGTGGACGCGCGCGATCACGACTGGACGAATCCGTGCCGATTCTTCTGCCAAGACCACTCCTCCCAAGCCCCTCGGGCCGTTCCAATATCAATGAGCAGATCTACACCGCGACTGACGCGATACCGTAGAAATATTATGACAAGAAATGAGGCGCCCTGTCTGCTGGACGAAGCCTGCCGGACTGGGCGCCTCATCTGCCGGCATCCGCGTCAGCTCTCCGCGCCGACCTGCTTTCCGACGATTTCGAGAATCTCGTCCGTCTCCGGGAAGCGCCCAACTTTGAGTTTGGAATAGACGAGCGTTCCGTCGACCGAGACTTCGAAGCGCCCACCCGACGAAGGCTTAAGCTTCGCCTCGGAAATGTGGGCGTCAAATTTTTCCAGCAGTGAGTCCACCGCACCGGTGGCCTTTTCTCGGTAGCCTCACGACGTGCAGTATTCGATCTCCAGGGTGTGCGACATGGCATCTCCCATCGCTGAATGCGCGTCGAAGCCCGATGACTCCAACGTCCTACTCTACCATACGAACGGGCCCGCCTCGCGAGACGGCGCAGGTGGAATTCGAGTATTCTTATCAGCCTTGTCGTGCGTTCGCAATACGTTTGGAAATGGTTGGGGCTGGGGATGTTGCGAGTTATGAAGTTCGGCGGCACGTCGGTTGGGACGGCTGCCGCGATTGGCCGAACGGTCGAGATTCTGGCCGAAGGGCGAGCGAGCGGTGACGCTCAGGTGGCCGTCGTCTCGGCGATGGGCGGCGTCACCAACATGCTGCTCGCCGAAGCGACGTCGGCGGCCGGTGGCGATCGCGAGGCGGCCGAACGCTTGTGCGAGGGGTTGCGCGAACGGCATTTCGCGGCGATCGCCGAACTGGTCGGGCCGGGCGAACCTGGCGAGCGGACGCGCGTCGCCATCGATGAGCTCTGCCAGCGCTGCGGGCGGCTGCTCGAATCGGTCTATGTGCTGCGCGATCTCTCGACACGTTCGAGCGATCTCATCGTGTCCTTCGGCGAGCGGATGAGCTCGTTGGTCGTGGCCGCGGCGCTCGAAGCGCGCGGCGTGGCGGCGGTCAATGTCGATTCCGACCGCGTCATCGTCACCGACGACAGCTTCGGTGCGGCCAACCCGATGCTCGACGAGACACGCGTCCAGGCGGAGGCTGTTCTGCGTCCGTTGCTGGAGTCCGGCACGCTGCCGGTCGTCACCGGCTTCTTCGGCGCCAGCCGCTCCGGAGCGACGACGACGCTTGGGCGAAGCGGCTCCGACTACTCGGCCTCGATCATCGGCAACGCCTTGCGAGCCGATGAGATCGTGATCTGGACCGATGTCGACGGCGTTATGACGGCCGATCCGCGTTTGGTGCCCGATGCGCGCACGCTGCCGTCCATCTCATTCAGCGAAGCGACCGAACTCGCCTACTTCGGCGCGAAAGTGATCCACGCGCGCACCATGCAGCCGGCTGCGGCGCTCAGCATCCCAATCTGGATCAAGAACACGTTCAACAAGGTTCACCCGGGCACGCGCATCGGCCCCGATGCGGTGAAGAACGGCGCCGTCAAAGGGATCACGGCGATTTCCAATGTCAGCGTCGTGACGGTTGAGGGCAGCGGTTTCCTCGGTGTGGCGAGCGTGACCGGGCGCGTCTTCGGTGCGATCGGCCGGGCCGGTATCAACGTCTACATGATCTCGCAGGCGTCATCGCAGCACAGCCTCAGCTTCCTCGTACCGAACGCCGACGGTCCTCACGCAGTGCAGTTGCTTGAACAGGAGCTGGAGTTGGAGCTGCATCGCCAGACGATTCTCAGCGTCTCGCTCAATCCCGATCTGGCGGCGATTGCGGTGGTGGGCGCTGGTATGCGCGGCACGCCCGGCGTGGCCGGCAACGTCTTCCAGACGTTGGGGAACAACCACATCAACATCGTGGCGATCGCCCAGGGCTCCTCGGAACTCAACATCTCCTGCGTTATCTCGATGAGCGACCTGGAGCGCGCCGTCCCGTCCTTGCATGAGGCGTTCCATTTGGGGAAATGACTCGCGCAGAGACGCGGAGACGCAGAGAATTCTATAAATTAAGAACTCTGCGTCTCTGCGTCTCTGCGCGAGATATCAATCCTCGTTCGTGGGGTGCTGTTTGCTGCGCTTCGGCTTCGCGTTGGCGCGGCGGACGACGCCACGGCTGCGGCCACGGTAGTTGGGCATGATGAACGTTTGGGTGCGCTCGCTGGGTGGCGTCTCGGTTGGCGCCTGACCGCGTGTTGGCTTGACCTTGGCTGCCCAGTCGTGCTCGGCCTCGGCGACCTGGGCGACCGGAAGTTCCTGCGTCGATTCGGCCGGTGTGTTGGAGCTGAAGCGGGCGAGCGGCTGGTGCTGGCGCTGGCTGAGCGTGCGCAATCCCAATAAGCAGAGGGCGACAATCACGAGCGGAAAAGCAATGAACGCCGCTACGAACCCGATATCGCCCAAACTCATAGATACCCCTGCAATGACAACGTGAGAACGTATCGGACCATGCGACACCGGGCCGCTGCGGTGCAACCGCGCGTGAGAATATTCTCACGCGCGGTTGATTTCATGCAATCGTACGAATTGTACGAGCTATCCCTCGTAGGCGTGCGTCGGCATTTCGAAGTGCTGCTGTCCGTCCCAGGAATAGCCCCAGAAGTGCCAGCGGAACGCTTCGACCAGGCTACGCAGCGTCGCCGTGATGTTGTCAGGTATCGCGGTTCCGTTCGACGTGAACCAGGGATCGATATGCTGCGGCGGCAACGGATTGTTGCAGTCGGCATGGGTCGGCATTTCACAGTGGCTGCGCAGATCCCAGCTGATGGCGAAGAAGTGCCAGCGGAACGCTTCGACCAGGCTCTTCAGCGTGGCATTCGTCGCCTGCGCGTCGAACGTGCCATTCGTCACCCAATCGCTCAGCGGATCGGCGACCGAGAAGTTCGTGGCGTGGGTCGGCATATCAGGAATCGTGTTCGCGTCCCACGACTGACCGTAGAGGTGCCAGCGGAACGCCTCGACCAGCGAACGCATGGTGGCGTTGATCTGATCGGCCTTCGGCGTGCCATCGGCGTTGAACCACTCGCCATCGCCCTGATTGCTGGAGACGACGATATCCCACTGCGCCGTGAAGAGATCATTGTCGCTATCCACGGCGGTCGCGGTGACGGTGTAGGTTCCCGCTGCCAGTGACGTGGTCGCCGTGGCGGTCGTCAGGTTGCCGTCGGTCGTGATCGTCGGTGCCAGGGTGATCGGCCCGACGGCGAGTGTCAGCGTCTTGATCGCCGAGTCGGAGGTCGCCGAGGCACTGATCGTCACGTTGCCCGGCGCGCTGGTGGAGTACGGTGCCGGGGTGAGATTCGAGAGCGTCGGAATCGCGGCATTCTCGTTCGGATTCGCGGTATTGGTGATCGAGAAGCTAAAGGTCACGACGTTGATCGCGTTACCGGCTTGCACGGCGATCGTCGCTTCGTGCGCGCCGTCGGCCAGGCTGCTGGTATAGGAGACCGTGAAATCCGTGCTGCTGCCGGCGACGTCGTAATCAACGACATTACCGTCGAGCACCATCATGATCCGGCTGGCCGCGCCAAGGCTCTGATCGAGATGAACGTCGGCACCGACACTCACCGGTCCGCTGACGACGTACGACGTCTGGCCGGGTGTGTATTTGTCGAACGAAATCAGCGCCGAGTTGGTGCTGCCGACGACAATGAAGGTCCAGCTTGTCGAGCTCTCAAGCCCGTTGGCCATGGCGCTTACCGCGACCGTGTGCTGGCCCTCGGCGAACGGCCATTCGATAGACGCGGTCTGTTGCAACGTGCTCGGCCCGGCGATCTCCGGCGAGAGCTGCTTGCCGTCGACCGTCATCGTGATGTCGCTAATCGGGCTATCGGCTGAAATCTGCACCGACAGCATGATAAATCCGGGCTGATGCACGGACAGCGTCGATGGAGTCTCGTTCGAAAAACTGGGTCCGGTCGCGGCTGCCGACGGCACAACCGCCGCGAACAGGCCGACCATCACGAGGAGCACAATGCTCCAACCGCGTACAAATAGCCGTGGCTTCATTCCTCGTCCCCCTTCAGGAGCTTCAGCACGCGTCAGTTGGAGCGACGCCCGCCGGCTAGTCCCTAATCCGTCATCACATTGCCTGGAACGGGCGCGCGACGACACGCCCTGGCGCTGCCAGTCTCCTCGCGCAAGGAGACGACGGATACTTCATCCTACCAGAAGAGATGCGACCGACGATCGGAGATCGTGTCAGTGCGCACGATGCACATGGCATGCCAGCGACCTGGTCGACCGACGTCCGCTACACTCTTAACGTATGGAGTCGGTAAGGAGTCGCTCAGTGCTCATTTGGATCGTCGTCATCGTACTGCTTGGTCTCGTCTTCGGCGTCGGTGTTGAACGGCTGCTTGCCCGGCTCGGCGTGCGCCGCGTCGAAACGGAGAGCAGCCGCAACGAACTGCGCGCCCGCATCGAAGCCTGGCAGGCGGAGCACGAGCGCAGGCGAAACGAGCGGTAGACGATGGAACGAATATCTCTCGCAGAGGCGCGGAGACGCAGAGATATTTATGTCAAGAACTCTGCGCCTCTGCGCCTCTGCGCCTCTGCGAGAGTCAATCCCTCGTTTCGGTGAGCGGTTTCGGAGCGGCCGGCACTGTGCCTGTAATCGTTACTGCGTTGGCTACCGTCGCCGTGTCGCCCGCCGAATTAAACCAGTCGCCGTTGTAAGCGCCGTTGGACGCGTTCTGAGCATGGACGACGAGCGTGACTGCCGAGGTCGCTCCGGTCGTTGACTGTATGAGGACCGTAAAGGTCTGGTCATACAGCGCCGGGGGTACGGCGAGTTTGCCCTGCCCATAGTCCACCATGAACGTGCTTTGATTCGGCTCCAAAATGTCCAGGGGTTCGTCAATGGTCCGATTCGGGTCGCCGGGGTTGAGGCGGGCGTCGCCGGTACGCGGGGTCCAGTTCAAGCCGTTGACGACTAAGTAGTTCC
>JAICWZ010000470.1 GCA_025966355.1 Thermomicrobiaceae bacterium | reverse complement strand
GTCGCCGCCGTCGGCTACGGCATTTCGCCGATCGATCTCGTACCCGGCATCGTTCCGTTGCTTGGTCAGCTCGACGACCTGATCGTTCTCCTCGGCGCGCTGCGGCTCACGTTGGAACAGGTTCCGGCGACGATCGGCAACGAGCATCTGCTGGCGGTCGGACTGACCAAAGGCGACATCGATGCCGATCTGGCTGATTCGCTACGCGCCTCCCGCAAGATTGTCGTCAGTGGTGCCCGAGGGGCGGCACGCGCCGTCGATCGCGGTGCCCGCTTCTCGCTCAAGCTCGCCCGCGCCGGCTTCCGAAACATGCGCCAGCGAAGCGGTGATCTCCCGACAGCGCAATAACCCGAACCTGATATATCCTTCAGCCGGGCCGACCTCGCATACATCCCGGCTGCCGGTCCGGCACGAGGCTCCCATGAAGCGGGGATCGTAGAGGGAACACGCTCCGATATGTCGAGAAACGGGTTGATCGTCGTCGTCGTCATCGCCGTCGCCGTCATCGTCTCCATCTATGTCACCTTCGGGCGCGGTTCGTCGAACAACGCCAGTCCAACCCCGACGTCATCGGTCGCGACCACGCTTCCATCGTCTGACCTCGCAAGCCATGGCGCGGTACTCTTCACACAATATCGTTGCAACATCTGCCACACGACCAACGGAGAGCGCGCGGCCGGCCCAACGCTCGCGGGCCTCTATGGGAACAACGTGACCCTCGACACCGGCCAAACCATCGTTGCGGACGAGGCCTATCTGCGGCAGAGCATCCTCGACCCCGATTCCCAGATCGTCTCCGGCTACGGCCCAAGCGTCATGAGCGCCGCCCTCGCCGACTTCACCACCCAGCTCAACCAGGGCGACACCATCGCGGCATTAGTCGCGTATATCGAGAGCTTGAAGTAAGGAGCCGGGAGGGTCAGGCAGAACGAACGCCAAGAATGCCCCGACGCCGCTCACCGAGGCCTGTCATAATTGCGGCGAGTGGACACGAGGAGGCTGATCCATGCACCGTGCAACGAAAACGATACAGGTTCGGCCAGGAAGCGAACTTGATCGGTTGCTCGCAGAGATCGATTCTGTCGATCTTCAGTTCGAACGAGACGGCGTGCGTTACCGGATCAACCGGGTCGAAGAAGAGCTATCTAACGATATCTGGTCGGACTACGATCCCGATCTTGCACTTGCTGGCATCCGCAGCGCGGCCGGCTCTTGGAGCGATATCGACGCGGAAGCGCTTAAGGACGAACTCTACCGCGCACGCGAACGCGGCTCCCCGCCATCCACTCGGCCATGAGTTCGCTGATCGACACCGACATTATCATCGACGGACTCCACAACGAACTCGATGCACAGAGCCGCCTCGAGCGCTTGGCGCCGTCAGGGCTTGCAATCAGCATCATAAGCTTGGGAGAACTCCTCGAAGGTGCGTATCTTTCTTCTGATCCAGAAATACACCATGCCAAACTACATGAGTTTCTGCGGGGATTTCAGGTTCTTGGACTTAACGAGCAAATCATGCACCGGTTTGCACGGGAGCGCGCACGTCTCCGGCGGCGAGGTTTGTTAATCGCCGACTTCGATCTTCTGTTCGCTGCAACCGCTCTCACCTATTCCCTGAGACTCGTCACGCGGAACACGCGTCACTTCGAGCGAATCGCCGGTTTGCAGATTGATCATTAGAGTCCTCACCCTCAAACCCCTTCTCCAACTCTAGGAGAGGGGCTTCCCCCGCGCCTGGCACACGCAACTGTTCATAGAACACACGAACGTCAGGCTCGTGACGCCCCTCTCCCGCGCGATGCGGAAGAGGGGCTGGGGTGAGGGCGACGGTCTTCGCTCTACCGCCCTTGTGGCCGCACGATCGGCCAGATGCTCGGCATTTCGCCGACCGGCACTTCGATCAGCACCGGCTCGTTCATCTTGAAGGCGCTGCGCAGCACGGTACGCAGATCGTCCGGGCTGGTGGCGCGCATGCCGACGACACCGAATAGCTCGGCCAGCTTCGAGAAATCGGGATTGTGCAGGTTCGAGGCGATCGTCCGACCGCTGAACGACTGCTGCTGAATCCGCTTCACGTTGCCGTAGGCGCCGTCGGAGAAGACGATAGCGACCAGGTTGATGTGGTGCATCGCCATCGTCGACAGTTCCTGCACGTTGAACATGAAGCCGCCGTCGCCGTTGACCGAGACAACCTTCTTGTCCGGGTTGCCGACCTGGGCGCCGAGCGCGGTGGCAAAGCCGTAGCCGAGCGTGCCCTGGTAGCCGGAGGAGAGATAGGTGCGCGGCTTGTAAACCGGGAAGGCGTTGTGCATCCAGTAGCCGACCTGGGTGCTCTCGGCGACGGCGATGCCGTCGTCCGGCAGCTCTTCGCGAATGACGCTCGCGAACGCGGCCTGTGGCTG
>JAICWZ010000500.1 GCA_025966355.1 Thermomicrobiaceae bacterium | reverse complement strand
TTCAGCGACCAGCCCGCTGCCGAAGCCGTTGAAAAGCGACTGAATGAGCGAGACGCACATCCCGTCGCGATCGACGACGCAGAGGTAGATCGTGTCGCCGCCGCCCGGCGGATCGGGCTGATCGGTGACGGCTCGCTGTGGATCAATACGGGCGCGCTGTTCGGCCGCGTACTCTTTCGAGATGAAGCGCTGCACCGGCACGTCGTAGAAGGCGGGGTCCGCGACATGGGTATCGCGATCAATGAAGGCGAGCTTTTTCGCCTCGACCAGAAGGTGAATCTGCTCGGCGGTATTCCGCCCGAGCGCCGCGATGTCGAAGCCCTCGGCGATATTGGCCAGTTCCAGACCGACGATCCCCTGCGTCGGTGGCGGCATCTCAAAGAGCCGGTGCCCACGGTAGGTCGTGGAGAGCGGTTCGACCCACTCGCTTTGATGCGAGGCGATGTCCTCGGCCGTCAGAAATGCGCCCTCCGCCTGCAACGTGTCCGCGATCGCTTGTCCGATCGGGCCACCGTACACTGCCGACGGACCGCGTTCAGCGATCAGGCGAAATGACGCCGCGAGATCAGGACAACGGAGAACGTCGCCGCCGGCCGGAACGACGCCGTTCGGGAGGTACTGTCGCGCCGCCGCTTGCTGGCGGCCGAGCATTTCGCGATACATGTCGATCGCGCGGCTGAGCGAGGGCGAGATCGGGAAGCCGTCGTCCGCGTGGCGAATCGCCTCCTGAAAGAGGTCAGAAAATGGCTTCGCGCCGAATTTCGCGTGCGCCGTATGCCAGGCATGCACCGCACCAGGGACCGTCACCGGCTGGCAGCCACGCTCCGGCATACTCGTATGGCCAAGCGCGTTCAGCGCCTCGATCGAGGTGCCCGCGGCCGAACGACCGGCCCCGTTGAGAGCGTGGAGCTGCTTCTTGGATGGGTCCCAGATCATCATGAAGGCGTCGCCACCCAACGAGCAGTTGTGTGGGTAGACAACATTGAGCACGGCGTTGGCCGCGATGGCCGCGTCGAGCGCGTTGCCGCCCGATTTGAGCATCTGAACTCCCGCCATGCTGGCAAGATAATGCGGTGTCGCCACCATCCCTTCGGTCGATAGCGTCGTCGGTCGCCCCTGCACGTGCGTCCCCCTTCATCAACGGCTTCAGTCCACCGCTCCCGATATGTCGATCACCCTGCGCGAGCGGCTGTCCGCGACACTATACCGTGAGAACGGTCCCGAGGGAACGGCACCGACGAGGGCCGGGGTACGTTGCGCCACGCGGAGAACGCGATAAGATGGATGAAGTGTCGGAAATCGCTATTCGTTCTCTCAGGCGAGGAGCAGGGACTATGCTCGACACAAAGATGGTTCCCGAAGCCGGAACCGCACGCGCCAGGATCATCGAAGGCGGCAAGCAGCTCGTCCAGCGCGGCGTCCTGTCGCGATCCCAACACGGCAATATGAGCATCCGCCTTTCGGACGGCAATCATTTCGTCCTGACCGGCAAGGGAACGCTCGACCATCTCGAGCCACAGGATCTGGCTGTGCTTGATCTCGAAGGCAACCTGGTCGACGGTGATCTCGATCCAGCCTCGCACGAGATCGTGCAAATGCATGCAGCGGTCTATCGCAAACGACCAGATATCGGCAGCGTGGTGCATACGCACTCGCCGCACGTCACCGCGTTCGCGCTCGCCAGCAAGCCGATCGAGCCGTCGTACGAAGCACTCGTCCGCTTCGATTTCACCGAAGCGGTGCCGGTCGCCAAATACGGTCCGCGCGGCTCCGCCCGCTCGGTTGCCAACATCGTCGATGTCGTCGGCGAGAATACGAAAGCGGTGCTGCTGGAGAACCACGGACTACTCGCCTTCGACGAGAACATGGACAAAGTGATTCAGTCGATCTGCGTCCTCGAAGAAGCGGCCGAGATGATCATCCTGGCCGACGCCGTTGGTGGGGCCAAGCCGATCCCGCGCGAATTGCTCGGCGAGACTCGTAATCGCCGCGTTGAGTTCGAGCAGACAGGCACACAGCGCGCGCACTCCTGAGCGCGCATCGAACCGAGTTTAGGAAACCGGGGCCCATCAACCGGGCCCCGTCTCCTTTTCGCTTCACATGCACGAAGGGCGACGCACCAACCCGTGATCGATCTCTGCTTGCTTGGCACCGGCGGCATGATGCCGCTTCCGGAGCGCTGGCTTTCGGCGCTGCTCCTCCGCTCGCAGCGCGATGTCGTGCTGGTCGATTGCGGC
>JAICWZ010000236.1 GCA_025966355.1 Thermomicrobiaceae bacterium | reverse complement strand
GGAAAGATTGAGTGCTTTGATACCTTCAAGCGCGGTTTTGCCGGCGATTGGAAGGGCCGCGGCTTTCGAGAATGTAAGATCAACCGGCATCGCGATCAGTGCTTCAGCGGGAACCGCGGCAAACTCAGCCCAGGTGCCGCCCTTCGGTTGCCCCATGATCGAGAACATCACTCGGTCACCGACCGCAAAATCACTCCCCTCGCCGCCCATGTTTACAATGACTCCTGCGCCCTCCAACCCGATCGCGAACGGAAAGTATGGATTAGCGGGCAAGGCCCAGCGGTCATGGCTTCCGACTCCGGCTGCATGGACACGGACCAGGACTTCGTTCTCATCAATCGCCGGAATGGAGATATCCATCAACGACAGCTGAGATTGTTGCCCGGGCCGTCGTATGCCAACTGCCTTCATCACGCCACCTTTCCACTACAGGGTCTCAATAAGGGCATGCCACAAGGGTATAACAGTCGAATCGTTGAGCGACCGTTCGCGCCGGTGCTATACTCCGAACAGTACAGAACGTTTGTTCGCCGGAGCCGTTGGAGCGAGACGGAGGGCTTATGTCGGTCGAACGCGCGATTGACGACCTACGAGCAGACCCCCGTTTCGCGCCGCACTTTGCCGCCTGGAAATCGATCCCGGCGACGCCTGCGATCACCGCTCCCTTTCCGCCCGACCTTCATCCAACCCTGACCGAAGCGCTCAAGCGGCGCGGTATCGACGCACTCTATTCGCATCAGGCTGCGGCATATGCCAGCGTCCAGGCAGGCAAACACACGGCGATCGTGACCGGCACCGCATCGGGCAAGACGCTCTGCTACAACGTGCCGGTGCTCAATGCGATCATCAATGACCCAACGGCCCGAGCGCTCTATCTCTTCCCGACCAAGGCACTCGCCCAGGATCAGTACGCCAGCATTCATAGCCTGATCGAAGCGGCCGGCGCAGACATCAAGACGCATACCTATGATGGCGATACTCCGGCCTCGATCCGCCGCCTGATTCGCAGCGCCGGTCACGTCGTCATCACGAACCCCGATATGCTGCATTCCGGTATTCTGCCGCACCACACCAAGTGGCACAGCCTCTTCGAGCAGCTGCGCTTTGTCGTGATCGACGAGATGCACGGTTATCGCGGCGTCTTCGGATCGCATGTTGCCAACGTCATTCGCCGCCTGCGTCGCATTTGCAAGCACTACGGCTCGGACCCCGTGTTCATCCTGGCATCGGCGACGATCGCGAATCCCGGCGAACTGGCTGAACGTTTGATCGAAGAACCGGTCGTCGTCATCGACGAGGACGGAGCGCCGCACGGCCGTCGCGAACTCGCCTTCTACAACCCGCCGGTCGTCAACCGGCAGCTCGGCATCCGCCGGTCGGCGACGTTGGAAGCGACCTCGCTCGCGACCGAACTCATCCGCAAGAACGTCCACACGATCGTCTTCGCGCGAGCCAGGGTGACGGCCGAGGTGCTGCTGACCTATTTGCGCGAGGCGCTGCCCACGAAATTCGGCTCCGAAGGCGGCGTGCGCGGATATCGCGGCGGCTACCTGCCCAGGCAGCGACGCGAGATCGAGCGCGGGTTGCGGGATGGCAGCGTGCGCGCCGTTGTCTCGACCAACGCCCTGGAACTCGGCGTCGATATCGGTTCGCTCGATGCCTGCGTCATGACCGGCTATCCGGGTACGATCGCCAGCACCTGGCAGCAGGCAGGCCGGGCCGGGCGGCGCGAGGGCGTTTCGCTGGCTGTCCTAGTCGCGTCCTCAGCGCCGCTCGATCAGTTCATCGTCCAACACCCGGACTACTTCTTTGGCAGCCGGCCCGAGAACGGACTGATCAATCCGGACAACTTGCTGATCCTGGTCGATCACATCAAATGCGCCGCCTTCGAACTGCCGTTTCACTCGGGCGACGACTTCGGCAGCGTTGAGGCGCACGAGATCTTGAGCTATCTCGAAGAAGATGGGCTGCTGCATCAGGCGAACGACACCTGGTTCTGGACCGCCGAGACGTATCCGGCCGAAGCGATCAGCCTGCGCACGGCCGCCCGCGCCAACGTCGTCATCATCGATCACAGCGATCGGGCGCAACCGCGCGTCATCGGCCAGGTCGATACCTTCGCCGCGCCGATGCTGGTCCATACCGATGCCATCTACATTCACGAAGGTCAGCAGTACCACATCGACAAGCTCGATTGGGATGAGAAGAAGGCGTACATCCATCCGGTGAACGTCGATTACTACACCGACGCCAGTCTCTCAGTTCGGGTGCAGGTGATCGATCAGTTCAGCGAAGGTGAGTCCTCGGCGCCGAAACATCATGGCGAAGTGCTGGTCGGCGCGATCGTCACGCAGTTCAAGAAGATCAAGCTGCATACACAGGAAAACGTCGGCTGGGGTGAAGTGCGCCTGCCCGAGGAGCAGATGCACACCACCGCCTACTGGCTCTCACTGCCGTCCGATATCAGCGGCCGGATGCGTGAAATCGAGCTTCAGGGTGCCTTACGCGGCCTCGCCAACGCCTTGCAAAACATCGCGCCGCTCTACTTGATGTGCGATCCACGCGACATCGGCGTCTACCCACAGGTCCGCTCTCCCTTCACCGACCGCGCGACCATCTTCCTCTATGATCAGATCCCCGGCGGTGTCGGCTTCAGCGAACGCCTCTACGACCTGCACCACGACCTCCTCCGCGGCGCCCACGACCTCATCCGCGCCTGCCCCTGCGACTCCGGCTGCCCCTCCTGCGTCGGCCCGGCCACCGAGGTCGGCGCTGGCGCCAAGGCGAACACGCTCGGGATCCTGAAGGCGATGCGGGAGCGAGCAAGTTGGGGAGCTGAATGAACAGCGGTAACTCCAACCTGGCATAACATCAGAAGACTTTGGTACTTGATCGGTACTTGATAGATTGCCTCTTGAATGTACATAATGTAAGCTGCGGTTTCATTAGAACCTCGAACGCACGCTGACTCAATGAACGAGTTTGTCGATCGATTTATTTGATGGGTACTTGATTAACACGTTGTTTTCACCAATCATCAGCCGCCATGTGTTTCGATTCCAGAAGAATTGACCTATCTCGCCGCCAAGGGAGTGTGGCAATGTGGAAGACTCGGTCGGTCGGTGCGATGGCGGTCGGTTGTCTGAGCGTGATGATTTTTGGGAGCCTCGTAGTCGCCTGCTCTTCTCTAGCTAAATCGACCGGTCGTTCGGGTCTTGGCAATTCATCGAGCCCACAGGCAACGCCGAGTGCACCGGCATCACTCGGCCAAGCGGCACCGTTCGATCCCTCACTCATGGACCCAGGTTTCAAGGACCTCATCCCCTGGCAGAAAATCAGCCAAGGCGTACAAGACTTCGGGTTTAGCAGGTATCCAAATCTCTACGAGCAGGGCGAGGACACCCAACATCAATCACTGATCCTCTACCTCGGACCTGGCGACGACACGGCTTTTCTGCGCGATCTCCACGCGTTTCTGGACTCACCGATCATACGAGCGACTGGGATTACTCCGACGATCACCGTTGTGCGCGTTCGTACAAGCCCGGCTGAATTCACCGCCGCGAAAAACGCTTTGCTTTCCGCTACAGCGCGGCTCAAAGCGGCGGGGTTCGTTTGGTCAAGTTCGGGACCAAATCTCCACACTGGCACATATGAAGTGGAACTCTCCGCGGCCCCAAAGGGGATATCGACGGCCACGGCGACGATCGAACTGCGAAAGATAGTGTCACCCCTGATTCGCGTGACATCCGTGAACGCTGCTCCGGTGGAGTTTTATTGAGACATTGTCGATGACTTAGAACTGCCCTTCGCAGGTCCATATCAGGCTCTAACTCTCGAGTTCGAATCGGTCGATCTTGACCCGCCCCCTTCCTCCCGGTATAATCCATTGGATCGGTTGCTGGTGGGAGTGTACGGACACCGGGAAGCTGGGCTTTGAAGCAGCAGATGTTTGACCAGCCACATAATCTCGAAACTGTGATCGAATTCCGGCCTTTGGGTTTCAATCGAACCCAAAGGCCTTTTTTCTTGTCGGGGATGATGCGAAGGGAGCGACAATGGCAATCGTGATTCGCGGTGGTCGAGTTGTTGATCCCTCTCAAGGTCTTGACGCGGTAGCGGATGTGCTGGTTGACGATGGTCGAATAGTCCAGGTTGGAGATGAGTTGG
>JAICWZ010000415.1 GCA_025966355.1 Thermomicrobiaceae bacterium | reverse complement strand
TCTCGTCGCGCTGCTGCTCGCGCTGCTCCTAACCGCAAAATGGCGGGCCATCAGTGCGTTACTCGGCGTCGATCAGCCAACCGCGCACGCAGGGAGCGATTGGGCGATTATTCTGAACAACGCGCTTCAGATTCCGTTCCTGGCGCTCGCGACGTTTCTCGTCGTACGTCGTGGGCCGCAAATTCAGGGCATCAGGCGGTTCAGCGGAATCCTGGTCGCGTTGAGCGGAACGTTATTCCCATCGCTCCTGATCTATGACAGTGGTGCGGTATCGCGTGCGTCCCTCGCGCCACTCGCCGTCCTCTTGCTCCTGGCCGGGATGCTCTGGGCGATCTGGAGTTTGGCTGTCCTCGGGCGATGTTTCTCCACGGTGCCGGAAGTCCGTGGCCTCGTGACGCGCGGCCCATATCGGTGGGTGCGACATCCGATCTATCTCGGCGAAGCCGTCGCGACGCTCGGCGTACTGCTTCCGGTCCTGTCCATCTTCCACGTGGCCATATTCGCGATCTTCTGTTGCCTACAGCTCTGGCGCACCCAGTACGAGGAAGGTGGATTGAGCGCTACGTTTCCTGAGTATGGCGATTATCAGCGGCGCACCGCTCGATTGGTTCCCGGGCTGTGGTAGGGCGACGCGACGAACCGATGATGAGCATCAAGACCGCCGACTCGATGAGCCGGGTCGCCTCCGAGATCGCACGCGAATCGCATCGCCCGCGTCCGGTTACCATGCTGCTCGCGGATCTCGACCGGTCGCTGCGTGATGGTGGAGTCGCATCGCGTCACCCGCTGGCGACCGGATTCCATGCGCTTGATCAGGTGCTGGCCGGCGGTCTGAAACCAGGCGAGCTGACGTTGATCGGTGGCGGCCAGGGCATCGGCAAAACCACGATGACGCTCCAGATGGCGCGCAACCTGGCGGCTGCCGGAGCGCGCGTGCTGTATGTCTGTTATGAGCACGAGGAGCAGTACCTGCTCAACCGGCTGCTGGCCATGGAAAGCCGCGGACCGGTCGCCGCTGAATTCGACGAAGGTGTCCGGCTTCGTGACGTCGTGAATCACATCGATCGCGCGGGGTTGCGCGAGAATGCCAGCCTGCGTGCACTGGTCGACGAGGTTCCGGCCCTGGCCGGTGCGGCGGAACGGATGGCGAGCTATGCCGATCGGCTGCTTCTCTATCGGGGTTCGGCCACCTATACCGACCTGACGATGCTGGCCGCGGAACTCGTTTCATTGCGTGATGCGTACTCGTCGGCCCCCTGTGTGCTCTTCGTCGACTATCTTCAGAAGGTTCCGGTCTATCCGGCGGTCCTCAGCGAAACCGATCGTGTGACGCGAGTCGTTGAAGGGCTGAAAGATCTCGCGCTGTCGCTCGGATTGCCAGTCGTGGCGATCGTCGCGGCAGACAGTGAAGGGCTGCGCGCGTCCCGCCTGCGCATCCATCACCTGCGTGGTGGCTCCGCGATCCTCTATGAAGCGGACTTGATTCTGATCCTCAATGAAAAGCATCGTATCGTCACGCGGCAGAACCTTACCTACAACCCGCATCTGGCGCAGTCCTTTCATTCGTGGATCGTCTGTTCGATTGAGAAGAACCGTGGCGGGCGGCAGCTCGTCGATCTCGAGTTCCGCAAGCGTTTCGAGTACGCCTGCTTCGAACCCGATGGTCAACCCGTTGCCGAAGTCCTGATCGATGAACGAGTCCAGGCCGAATAGGCAGCGGGGAGGGGATGACGTGCTGTTGCTCGCGATGATGCTCGTTAGCGTGCTGCTAGGCCCCGTGCTGAACCTGCTGATCGACCGACTGCCCCGCCGCCAGGCGTTATTCCAACGGCCAGAGTGCTCGATCTGTGGGGTCGCTCGATCGACGAGCTCGCTGCTGCCGGTCGCCGGCTGGCTTCGGTCGCATGGCCGCTGCCAATCGTGCGGTGCATCCTTGCCTCGTCGGTCGCTGATCATCGAACTGGGGCTTCCGCTCGTCGGTACCGCGCTCTGGTATCGCGGGGCTGGGGGCACGCACGTGCTGCTGCAGCTGTTGTTCGTCGCCTATTTCATGGCCATCGTGGCGATCGATCTCGAGCACCGACTCGTGCTCAATCGCATGACCGCAGCCGGACTATTGGCCGCGATCGGCATCGCCGCGGTCGGCTTTGGTCCATCGGTACCCGAGGCCATCGCCGGCGCCGTCATCGGGTTTCTCTTTCTCTGGATTCCCTCGCTACTCTTGCCGGGGATGGGCATGGGTGATGTGAAGTTGGCCGCGGTGATCGGCGCACTGGTCGGATCATCCTACGTCCTCACCGCGTTGACCCTCGGGGTACTCGTCGGCGGAGTCGTCGCGGCGTTCCTGCTCCTCAGTCGCCGGATCGGGCGTCGCGGCAGCATGGCCTACGCGCCATCGCTCGTCGTTGGTGTCGCCCTCGTTCTTCTGGGTGTGGTCAGATGAGAATGCTCCTCCTGCTCACCGCGCTCGTCATGTTCACCGCATGCGCGTCGCCGCTCGGTGGCCGGCAGTACCTCCCGGCCGGCACCGGGATCGACCCGTATCAAAACGCCCGTGCGCAGGCGGAGGAGTACTACCAGGAGGGTTTGACGGCCGAAAGCCAGGGACACATGGAGCAAGCGCTCAATGACCTCCGTCAGGCGCGTATCTGGGATCACGACGGCCGGCAGGACATTCAAACCGCGCTCAGCCGCGTCGAGGCAAACACGAACCGGCAGTCGCCGATCG
>JAICWZ010000310.1 GCA_025966355.1 Thermomicrobiaceae bacterium | reverse complement strand
TTCTTCGCCTGGCCACACGGCAACCGCGGTCGCGCGGGGGCCGGGCAGGCGACGGCTCTGGCGCTCGCGATTCCGCGCTCGTCGCTCGGCTACTGGATGCACCGTCTGATCGAACAACGAATTGTCTACAGCGGGCCGGAGCGACGCTTCGATGAGCCGGTGCTTGTGTTCCATGATCCCGACGGACTGACAATCGAGTTGATCGGGCAGGCGGATGTGCCGGACGTGGCATCGTGGGAGGGCAGCGGTGTGCCCGCGGAGCACGCGATCCGTGGCGTCCACAGCGCGTCGCTCTGGATCGAAGGGCTCGATGCCACATCGGAACTGCTCACCCAATCGCTCGGCTTCGTGCGCCTGAACGAACAAGACGGCCGCGTTCGCTACGCCAGTGCCGATGGAGCAGCCCCAGGGCATCTCCTCGATCTCCAATCCGCCGCCGGGTTCTGGCCGGGTACGATCGGCACGGGCACGATTCATCATCTCGCCTGGCGCACGCCCGATGACGCCACCCAGCTCGCCTGGCGCGGGCGAATCGAGGACGCCGGACTCGAAGTCACGCCGGTGCTCGACCGCTCTTACTTCCACTCGATCTATTTTCGAGAGCCGGGAAACGTCCTGTTTGAGATCGCGACCGATATTCCAGGCTTCGCCATTGACGAACCGGTCGATCAACTCGGCAGCCGGCTGATGCTGCCGCACTGGCTGGAACCTGAGCGTGCTGCGATCGAGGGAGCGCTGCCGACGCTCCATCAGACCGAGGAGTCGGACATGTCGAAACCAGAACTCGCCTTCGGCCACCGTTTCGTTGCCGCGCAGGATAGAGAGCACACGCTGACACTGCTCCTGCTTCACGGCACCGGTGGCGATGAGAACGACTTGCTCCCGCTCGGCCAGGCGCTTTTACCGGAGGCCAATCTGCTCAGCCCACGCGGTCGGGTGCTGGAACACGGCATGCCGCGCTTCTTCCGCCGCCTTGCCGAGGGCGTGTTTGATCAGGCCGATTTAATCGCGCAGACCGATGCGCTCGGTGAATTCGTGACGGCGGCCGCCGAGCGATACGGTATCGATCCCGACCAGGTGCTCGCCACCGGCTATTCCAACGGTGCCAATATCGCCGCAAGCCTGCTTCTGCGGCACCCGGGCGTCCTGGCAGGCGCCATCCTCTTCCGCCCAATGGTGCCGTTCGAACCGGAGCAGGCACCGAATTTGAGCGGCACGCCGATCTTCATCTCCGCCGCGAGGCGCGATGAGCTCATCGCTCCGGAGCAGAGCGAACGCCTCGCCGCACTCTTCGAAGGCTGTGGCGCGCAGGTTACGCTGGTCTGGCAATCAGGTGGGCATGGCCTGACGAACGCCGATGTCGATGCCGCACGCACATGGCTCGCGGCCCAAAGGGCGGCACGGTAACGCTCATCTCCTATCGCCGGGTCAGCGATCTGGCAAGGCCGTCGCTGACGGATCGAAGTCCACGAGAAGCGCGGCATGATCGCTCAGGGCCGCGCGATTCAACTCAGGCAGGGCGTTCGACGGCTGACCCCAGACGTAGCCGGCATCCCGTAGGTGTGGCAGGAGGTGTCGACTGACGAACGCCTGGTCGAGACGGAACCCGTTGCCTCGGTTTGGGGAGTACCACGTATAGACCCGAGCGCCGCCATGGAGATGCCGAAATGCATCCACCCAGCCTCGTCGGTCGAATTCATCGAACCAGGCGGTGTAGCGCGGCCCAAACACGGGCGATTCCTCATCGATATCGGGGCGACCGGAATTCGTGTCGCCGATGAGGACCGCTGGCCCGCGTCGCCAACCGCGAATGAGCCGCTCAACTGCACCAAGATAGAGCTCTTTCCGGCCGCTCACCGTCAATGGAATGTGCATCGCTCCGAGCGTGAATGGTAGCGGGGCTTCGATCCGCACCATCAGCCAGCGGCATGGCTCCGCGGGCGCGCCCACCGCCTTGACGCGCCGGAGTGGCCAACGCGACGCGACGAGCAGCCCGTTGCGGCTCGGTAAGCAGGGATCAACCGCGATCTCCTGAAACACGAGCCCTTGCTCGGCGAGCGCATCGGCCAGGATCCGGCTCGGCGGCGTTGCGCGGAACTCGCAGAGCGACACAACATCCGGTGTCCAGGCATCCAACTGCTCGGCAATCATCTCGACCCGTCGCCCACCGCCCGCACGAATGTTCCAGCCGACAATCCGCATCGCATTCACCTCATCGCGTTTGAACGCTCGGCCCTGTGCGGTCGGGTGATTGACACGCACTCCGACAGAGTTGGCCGAATAGCCCGCGCCATGCCGCAACGGGCATGATGGAGGCGATGGCCCACAGCCACCGATTGGTCAATGGTAGTGCAAATCGCTCTGTGGTCGCATCCGCCGGTCGCAGGCGCGCCGAGAGGACGTATTCTCGCGTTCGGTGAAGGGGGATGATCGCGGGCAGCCCCTCGCTTAGAGTCCCGTTTGGAAGATCACTTCGGGCACGGCGACCGGCAACGCCTGACGCGCCGTCATTTCCGGCAATGATTCCGACGCCGAGTACCGCGCTGATCGGCCGCGAGCGTGAAATTGATGCGCTCTGTACGCTCTTCGAACAGCCCGAGGTGCGTCTGGTGACATTGACCGGCGCCGGAGGTTTCGCTGCGCGGCACCTTGTCGAACGCGCTCTAGCGCAGGCCGTTCTCGCTCGTGCTCGACAATTGCGAGCACCTGATTGACACCTGCGCCGAACTCGCGGGATGGCTTCCGACCAGATGCCCGATGCTGCGCATCCTGGCGACGAGTCGCGAACCGCTGCGGATCAGTGGTGAGCAGCAGTGGCGCATATCGACGCTGTCCGCCTCGCGCGTCGATCAGGCCCATTCACTGACGGAGTTCGCGAACGCCGACCCACTGCCAGGGACGCCCCCAGTGGTCGTCGAAGCTACGGCCGCAGCCACACCACCGGCGCGCTGACGCGATCAGTCGTAGCTGCTGCACGGCTAAGCGACGTCGACAGTGTAGGCTTCCGTGGTTGGCTCGGGTACCGGTTCCCCATGCAGCCGGAGACCTTCGATATGAAACTCGATCGCCTCTTCAATGAGTTGCCGGACTTCATCCAACGTCGCCCCAGCAACCCCAACGCCCGGAAGGTCAGGCGGATACGCTGAATATCCAGTATCGGTTTGACTGATGACGACGGCGTACCGCATGGTCACACCCCTTTAGCGTTCCGGTGGCCACTCGATTTGAGCTTGCCTGAAAATGTTGCGCAACGTCCCGGGATCAAGGGTATCACTCAGCTTTCCCGCTACAGTGACCTGTCCTGATTTTATCTGATGGCGATACTGACGATGCGATCCACGCTGCCGAACAAGTCGCCAACCGTCCGCCTCAATGAGTTGAATCACCGCACGGACTTTCATCACGGGCATTCATGCAAGCCTTTCGCTTGCAACTCCGTTGCGGACGAGCCGCCCCAACCCAGGGCGGCCCGTTGCTCGTCGCGGCTACGG
>JAICWZ010000515.1 GCA_025966355.1 Thermomicrobiaceae bacterium | reverse complement strand
TTCGTCACCGGCCTCGTCGTCGTCACGCTCTTCGGCGTCCTGGCGCACCTCTCCTCGCTCCAGCTCTGCCCGATTTGCCCGACGCTGTAGGAGTGATTGGATCGCGTCAGATGTGTACGTTCACTGCCCGATCGGTCGCCGCATCTTGCTCTGGGAGTCGATCGGCGTTACAATAGAGCAATTAACTCGGAGCGCGGCGGAGAGGGAGTGAGTGGCCCACGCGCTTGCACTGGCAAATCAGAAAGGTGGCGTCGGGAAGACCACCACGTCGGTCAACCTGGCAGCCTATCTTGCTGAGCAAGGCCACCGTGTTCTCCTCGCCGATCTCGATCCTCAGGGAAATGCCACCAGCAGCCTCGGTGTCGACAAGAATTCGCTCACGCAAACGACCTACGAACTCCTTATCGACGGCCTTACGCTCGATCAGTGCGTCATCGAAGAGATTCGGCCCAACCTCGACCTGTTACCGGCCAATGGCATCCTCGCCGGGGCCGAAGTCGAGCTGGCCGGCATGCGACGGCGCGAGTATCGCCTGCGCGAGGCGCTGGCCGAGGAACGCGAGCAGTACGCGGCCGTGATCATCGACTGTCCTCCATCGCTCGGCCTGCTGACAATCAACGCGCTGACTGCCGCGAGTGCGGTCGTCATCCCGATTCAGTGCGAATACCTCGCCCTTGAAGGGCTGATGCAGCTTGTCAATACCCTGGATCTGGTCCGGCGCCGGTTGAACCCGACGCTCGATGTGCTCGGCGTCGTCATGACCATGTACGACGCGCGCACGCGACTCTCGCCGCAGGTGGTCAACGACGTGCGACGTTTCTTTCCGAGCCGTCTCCTGCGAACGGTTATTCCGCGAGCCGTGCGACTCGCGGAGGCACCGAGTTATGGCCAAACGATTTTTGAATACGACTCCACCTCGCGTGCAGCGCACGCTTACGGCGAAGTCGGCGCGGAAATCGCGCGGCGCATCGATCTCTCGCTCCGCTGCCAACCGGCCGAGGCGACCGTGGGCGCGAATGCCTCGATGCCATGAGCCGGGCGTGGCTGGAACGCACGATGGTTGTTTGGAATTGGTGCGGCCCGGAATGGGTCTACGAGCCGCGAAACGTCGTTCGAAGAAGCTCCGACGACCCAGGGGCATCTCTGCAACCTTCGGGTGGAAAGGTGGCGAGCGATGACGATCACGCGGGAACCTGAACTGAGCAAAATCCTGGAGCAGCAGGAACTCGAAGAGGTGCTCCAGGCAAAGCTCATCGGTACCGGGCTGACGTTCGATGATGTTTTGCTTATCCCTGCGGAATCACATGTCCTGCCGAGCGAGGTCCAGACGACCGCGCGGCTCTCACGCAACATCAGCCTGAATATTCCGATCGTTTCGGCGGCGATGGATACCGTCACCGAGGGCCGTATGGCGATCGCCATCGCCCGCGAAGGCGGCATCGGCATCCTGCACCGGAATCTCTCGATCGAAGATCAGGTCTCGGAAGTCGATAAAGTCAAACGAAGCGAATCGGGCATGATCGTCGAGCCGGTCACACTCGGGCCGGATGATAGTGTGCGCGATGCGCTCGCCATGATGCGGAACTACCACATCTCCGGCGTACCGATCACCGAAGCGGGCAAACTCGTCGGTATCCTGACCAACCGCGATCTTCGCTTCGAGGACGACCTTGATCAGCCGATCGTGAACCTGATGACCAAAGAGAACCTGGTCACCGTGCCGGTCGGCACGACGCTGGAGCAGGCGCAAGACATTCTGCACACGAACAAGATCGAGAAGCTGCCGGTCGTCGACGACTGTGGCAATCTCAAGGGTCTGATCACCGTCAAGGACATTCAGAAGAAGATCCAGTATCCGAACGCGACCAAGGATGAGCGCGGTCGACTTCGGGTCGGCGCCGGCATCGGCATCGGCAAGGATTCGATGGACCGTGCCGAGGCGCTGATCCGCGAAGGTGTTGACGTCCTGGTCGTCGACACCTCGCACGGCCACCACTGCGATGTCATTGAGATGGTGCGCACCGTCAAGGCAACCTGGGATATCGAGGTGATCGCCGGCAACATCGCCACTGGTGCCGCGGCCGAGGCGTTGATCAAAGCCGGAGCCGACGCGGTC
>JAICWZ010000610.1 GCA_025966355.1 Thermomicrobiaceae bacterium | reverse complement strand
GGATCAGGTCCTCGCAGGCCGGGTGATGCATTGGCTGCGCATCGACCGCTATTATTCCGGCTCGGCCGATGCGCCCGATACCGCCTTCGAGCCGATACCCTGCATGCACTGCGAACAGGCGCCGTGCGAGGTGGTCTGCCCCGTCCACGCCACCGTTCACGATCACGAGGGTCTCAACCTCATGGTCTACAACCGCTGCGTCGGCACCCGGTTCTGCTCGAACAACTGCCCTTACAAGGTCCGGCGCTTCAATTTCTACGGATACGCAAATCAAAACGATCGTCCGCCGGAGTCCTGGAATCCGGAAGTGACCGTTCGCGACCGCGGCGTGATGGAAAAATGCACCTACTGCATTCAGCGCATCCGGACAACCCAGATCGACGCCGCGAAAGAGGATCGCAAGATCGCCGACGGTGAAGTGCGGACCGCCTGCCAGCAGAGCTGCCCGACTCAGGCAATCGTGTTCGGCGATCGCAATGACCGGGAGAGCGCCGTCGCCAAACGCAAGGCCTCGCCGATCGATTACGTGCTGCTCGACGAGCTCAACACACGGCCGCGTACCAGCTACAGCGCCATTATTCGAAACATCAATCCGGCGCTGAAGACCAATGAGACGTAAACGTCGAGGTATCAAGCCATGGCGATGACGCTGACGAATGAATTGCCGCCAGAGTCGCCCGTTGTCGCTCCGGAGCTCACTCTGACCTCGTTGAGCGAGGAGGTGAGCGATCGCGTGCTGATGAGGCGCGCGCCGAGATGGTGGTGGGTAGGGTTCGGCATTTCCTTTGCGTTGCTCACAGTGCTGCTCATTCAATTGGGTTGGCTGTTCGTCAACGGCATCGGGGTTTGGGGCGTCGAGATACCGGTCGCCTGGGGATTTGCCATCGCGGAATATGTCTGGTGGATCGCGCTCGCCAGCGGCGGGACGATCATCTCCGCCCTGTTCTTCCTCACCCGATCGCCATGGCGCTCGGCCACCAACCGTATTGCGGAAAGCATGTTGCTGTCGGCCGCGCCCTGCGCCGGCCTGATGCCGATCATGCATCTGGGAAGGCCGGGTCTGTTCTACTGGCTGTTTCCCTATTCCACCGTGATGGGGGTCTGGCCGCAGATGCGCAGTCCCCTGCTGTGGGATTTCGTCTGTTTGCTCTGCTACATCCTGATGTCGATCATGTACTACTACGCCGGCATTCTGCCGGATCTCGCCACCGTGCGCGATCTCGCCAAAACGCGCTCCAAGCAAATCCTTTATGGCATCCTTTCGCTCGGCTGGCGCGGCTCGGTCGCGCAATGGCGGAACCAGCGCGTGGTGTACGCCATCATGTCGGCGATCATGGCGCCGATGGTCATATCGGTCCACAGCGTGGTGGGGCTCGACTATGCGGGCGGGCTCACGCCAGGGTGGCATGACACGCAATTCCCGCCGTACTTCTTCTTCGGCGCGGTGATCTCCGGCACGGCGGTCATCATCATGCTGACGATCCTGGTGCGCTGGGGTTACAGCCTGCAGAAGGTGCTGACCGGATATCATCT